>JAFDXS010000023.1 GCA_018267795.1 Bacteroidota bacterium
CATTGGCGTGTTTCTGCGGAAAGCCCGGCATCATTGGCCAGTGACTTGCCGTAGGATGGTATCATCTCTTTCAGCTTTGTTTGCCATGATTGGGACTTTACTTTCTCTTCAAAACATTTCTCTATGAGACCGAGCATAATAGAAACAGAAGTAGAAGCTCCTGGTGAAGCACCCAGCAATGCTGCGAGGCTGCCATCCTTTGAGCTTATTACTTCAGTGCCAAACTCGAGAATGCCGCCCTGATCGTAGTCTCGCTTTATGACCTGTACGCGTTGCCCGGCTATTTTTAATTCCCAATCATTTATATCGGCATCGGGGAAATAATCTCTCAGTGCCTGCAGACGATCTTCCGGTGACTGGCGTACCTGGTCTATTAAATACCTGGTGAGGGGAATATTGTGCAAGCCTGCTGACACCATGGGGTATATGTTATTAGTTTTTATAGACAGTGGTAAATCCCAGAAAGAACCCTTTTTTAAAAAACGTGTAGAAAAGCCAGCATAAGGACCAAAGAGCAATTCCCGCTCTCCATCTATCATGCGTGAGTCGAGATGAGGGACAGACATAGGTGGGGTGCCTACGGATGCTTTACCATACACCTTTGCATGATGCTGCTCGATTACTGCTTTGTTATTGCATTTGAGCCACTGTCCGCTAACAGGGAAGCCTCCATAGCCTTTACCTTCAGGAATATCTGACTTCTCAAGCAATGGCAATGCGCCACCTCCTGCACCAATGAATACGAACCTGCTGCGCAAAGATCTTTTTTCTCCGCTTTGTAAATCTTTAACGTGTATGAGCCATGTGCCATCTTCGTCCTGCTTCAGGTCGCGCACTTCGTTATTGAGATGAAGTGTAACGCCATCGAGGCTTTGCAGATGACGAAACAAGAGACGGGTGAGCGCACCGAAGTTTACATCTGTGCCTATATCAATTTTAGATGCTGCTATTTTCTGCTCTTTGTCCCTGTCCTTTATTACTAATGGAATCCATTGGGCAAGCACAGATGCATCTTCAGAATACTGCATACCGCTATAAAAGTGATGTGCTTTCATAGCCTCATAACGCTTGCGGAGATAGGATACATTTTCATCGCCCCAGACAAAGCTTATGTGCGGAATGCTATTGATAAATGTATGCGGATCAGAGATGTATTGCTGCCCGATAAGATAAGACCAGAACTGGCGAGACACTTCAAAAGACTCGGTGATGTGCAATGCTTTTGAGATATCTACGCTGCCATCAGGCCTTTGTGGGGCATAATTAAGTTCGCAGA
Organism: Bacteroidota bacterium; assembly: GCA_018267795.1. GTDB lineage: Bacteria > Bacteroidota > Bacteroidia > Chitinophagales > Chitinophagaceae > SZAS-30. Next base: position 1,277 of record JAFDXS010000023.1, read on the forward strand.
AAGCAGAATGGCCGGTGCCTGCATTGTTCCAGGCATCTGAACTTTCGCCAGCAACTGTATCAAGGCGTTCGTAAATATCTATAGTAAGCGATGGATCTAATTCCTTAAGAAATACACCCAGCGTAGCGCTCATTATACCTGCGCCGATAAGCACTACATCGGGGCCTGCTTCAATAGTTTTATGGTGAAAAGTCATTACGGTTATTATGAAGGCCTAAAAATATTGCATTTCAATTTATTAACAGCATCAGATAAGTTGTAATAATGTGTAAAAAAATAAGCTGCCTCCCCAAGGAAGCAGCTTACCAACGTTATGATTTGAGCCATCTACTTAACTACCGAAAGCATACTTGCGATGCCTCCGCCTGCGCTGCTGTGGATGGTATACACATAGTTTCCAGCTGCTAAAGCAGCTGTAGAAAGAGGAATTACATGCGTACCGCTTGAAAGATTGTTTTGCTGTATCGTGTTGATAATATGGCCGCTGAGGTCCATTAACTGAATAGTAATATCTGCATTACTGCTTAATGAAAACTGAATATTCGTATTAGCAGATGCAGGGTTAGGATAATTGCCATAGAAACTTAATCCTTTATTTGTAACAGCCTTAACGTCTGTAGCATAGTGCACAACGACTATGGGATAGATAGCGAGATTATCATACAGAAAGAAATTGGCAGTAGCATTGTCATTCCATGAATTATCGCTGTACTGGGTGGCATTCTGTACATTAATAATAGTATCTGTGCCAGATACATTATACAAAGCGCTTGTCCGTTCGCCATTAATAGTGCAAAGTAATGCTATAGTATCGCCATTCAGTGCGGCGTAACTATAATTGATATTGTAGCCAACGAAAAATGAATTGCTTATACTCGCTGTAGGATTAGCGAAGAAAAAGGCTTTCGTAGTATCGTAAGACGGAGAAATGCCCAATTGCGTAAGCGGTACCTGAACACTATCCAGTGCAGTTTGAGGCAAGCCGCTTAGAAAAATAGTTGATGTTATTGCAGTTTGAGGACCCTGGTCCCATACTTTAAAATTAACTGTTTTTGCAGAGGCGGGATTTACAGTACCACCGAATGTTGATACTACGCCAATTACCTGTACGTTGCTATCAGCACCATTGATATCATATCGCTCAGCGAAGCCCATATCGCCGAATGCGTTGGTACCCGTGATGTAGCCGCTATCAGGTGCAACACTATAATATGTTAATGTATCGGTAGCTGAAATATTTGACAACGCCAGAGTATCACCATCGCCTGTAGTTTTAGCAAACGGACTGCTATACGCGTTATAAGCAGATAAGCTGGGTGCTGCCGGTTGTGTTCTCATTTCGTGCTTTTCAGCAATACGCTGTGCAAAGCTTATTGTGCTGCAACTCGCTATTGCAATGCAAAAGAATAGTTTTTTCATATTGTAACTAATTTCATGGTTAACTAAATGAGTAATATCTATGCACAATAAGACCTGAATAAAAGTGAGTAGTTTAATACCGGGGACAATAATTTACTTTACACGAACGAGGCTGTAGCTTCTGTATGATTTACTGCTATTAATATAACAGCTACTTAATAATATTTCTTTTGTAGAAAGGAGATGAGAGGAAACGCCAGAAAATTTTTGACCTGGTGAGCCAGGCAATGTCGGTACCGTTCTTATTATTATTGAGCACTGTTTGTGCTATGTATGGTGATATGGTTTCCACGTGATCGGCAAGTATATTAAAGATGCGCTTTGCTTTTTTCAAGCGTTGCGGATCGGTCCGATATTCGCCTAAGAGCATATCTGTTGTAACCATTCCGGGTGAGATGCTTCCCACGATTACAGGTGTACCTTTTATTTCTTTCTTAAGACAATCGGTAAAATATTTAATTGCATATTTAGTAGTTCCGTATAATGCAAGACCATTGATTTTCATACCGTTGCTGCCAAAGCCGAGGATATTGTATAGTGCGCCATGACCTTGCTGTATCATTCCAGTTATTGCTATTTTGCTGCCATACATAGCACCTTCGATATTGGTAGCAACAACGCTTTGAATACTACCGCTATCCAGCTCCCAGAATTTCTTCAATAAATTGGCCTGACCAGCATTATTAACCCAGATATCAATTTTTCCAAATTTTTGAGATGCCGTGTCCCATAATGCCTGGACATCAACCACATTATTTACATCGCATACCTGGGCTAAAATATTTTGTGACCCAAATTTATTGCTTAGCTGAACTATAGATTCATCAACAACGTCTTGCCTGCGACTTGTAATAGTTACTTTGCAACCTAATGACAGAAATGCCTCTGCAAGGCCGCGACCTATGCCCCTGGTACCACCTGTGATTACTATGACCTTCATATAGTGTGTGGCATAAAAACTATTTCCCTTAATTACAGAATAAGATAACCTATGGATATACCTACACTATGTAATGTTATAGACGAGGCATCAGCAGGGTTTGCAAGTATGCTATAGAGACCATTGTCCCAATAGAGGCCAAACGAATAGTGCTTGTTGCAAACGACATGGAACTGTAGCTTAAACGCCAGATCTAAACCTGTGAGATCATCTCTTCCTGCATTTGGGTCGGTATATTGCCTTACCAATGGGGCATTTATTGAATGACTGAAAGAGGTGGTACCTGTAGGGATATCATTCAGATAATCGGTAATGGTATAGTGTGTAGTACCACTAATAAAAAAGTTATAATTAATACCCGCGTCTATCCAGTACTGGAACTGCTTGTGTTTATATACCTGATAAGACAATAGTAAGGGAACTGAAAAATAATTGATAGAATTGCTAATGCTGTAAACAGTTTTCGCCCGTACCGATGTTTCAGTGCTCTGTGAAGAGTAACCTGTCTGTACGAACATTGCACCGGTTTGCAATTGCAAATTTTCGACAATCGGCACGTGAATGATTATTCCTGCGTTGGGCTTAGTAGCCGTGCTAAAGCTTGCAGCGATATTTTTTTTAGCAACATAGCAAAAGCCCTCACCAAAGGTGGGCTGAACCTGCAGCTGTGCACAAACATGACCATGCAACAAAAGTGCGGCAGCGGATAACAGGATGGTAAAAGACCTCTGCATAAGCAATGTCATTATAAACGAACAAAAGACTGCAATTATTGTGCCGTAGCCCAATAATTTAATATAGCAGGCAAGTAAGTTAATAGCACCTTACTTTTTGTGATGTAGCAAGCTATAGCTATACCCAACAACTACTACCGCCGCGCCAACATTATTCTCACCATTTGCGCCTTTCTTTTGAATATTTAAGAACCCATAGTTACCACCACCTTCAATAAAGACATTGTGCTGGCTAAAATGATAATTGAGGCCGACATTGCCCTCAATACCAAAATTGAATGAATGTAACTGGCTTTTGATATCCTCAGTATTATCAAAAGACTGGGATTCTACAGGTAAGGGCTGCTGTCCCGAAGCATCCATATAAAGATTGCTTTTGCCGCTGGTAACCTGCTTAGCTGAAAGCAATGTGCTCACAAAAGGCCCTGCGGCTACATAGATACTAAAAGGAGACCTGGAAAGCTGCCAGCTAAACTTAGCCAAAACGGGAAGCATTAAATACCCAAGCTTTGCCTCACTATTGTACCGGGCATACAGATACTGAGGTGCCTGTCCCGGGGGAAACATTGCAGCAAAAGCATCAGGCGTGGTGAGTGCCTGCATACCATTCTTTTTACCACCTTGAGAAGAATACTGTATAGCAGCCTGCAATGAGAACAATGCAGAAAATTTGTACTCTGCGAAAATACCCGCTTCAGGTCCCAGCCTGGATGAGTACCCTGTATTTATGGGATTTTGATTGCTACCACCTGCTGTAAGGTTGGGAATACTTATACCAGCCTTAACACCAAGCGTAAAATTTTGTGCGGTGACGTGAGTGCCTGAAATGAAAATAGCAGCACATAACAAAAGGAATGATTTTTTCATAGAAATTGCTTTTGTGGGCAGTAAAACTAAGCCCGGCAGCAATGCTTTTTACTGACGAAAATCATCTATATACATGATTTGGTGCTTTATCCCTATTGCGGGAAATAGGAAACTTATTGCGGGTCTTTAAGATATCTCCTCTCAAAGCCATAGACATTGAGCAAAAGGAGCAACATAGCATAGAATATATCTTCTACAGGAATAGTTAACAAGCGAATATGCAAATTCTCATTATCGTTATACATTACCACTACCCTATTGAAAAAACTACCTGTAAGAATGCCGTTGGAGAGCAGGAAGGGTATGAGAATAAATAAAAAACAGATAAAGAAGACCGGCAGAAAAGAGTAGTTCTTATATGTGAAATAAAGCAAGCAGCAGGCAAGCAATATGAATGTAACGCTAGTGTAAAGCTTTGCTATATGTGTAAACGCTACAAAGAATAATACTAACGCCAGCACTATATAAAACCACCTTACAAAAGACTGTAAGCCGCGCAGAACAAACAACACTTTGAAAGTGTAATAGGTAAATACACATGCAAAGGGTATGCAAATAAAAAACAGGTATTCCTCAACAGGCATCTTAAACCAATAGATGCCTATGACATACGCATCATTAAAGCCCCATACACCCAAATGGGTAAATATACCATCCCAAATGAGGAAAAATGCCGCGGTGAGCAGGCATGGTAAAATGAAGCGCTTCCACTGCTTGTAAAAATTCAACTTTGGATAAAATGAAAAAAGCAAGGGCATAATAATGCAGCCTACATTGACCAGCAAGTATGTATAGCGCTGATCCATCTGCTTATTGCCTGCTTTTTAGGGCTTCTTTAAAATATTTAATTGGTACCCATAGCATACCAAAGCATTCGCCTTCTTCCTTACCCAAATGTTTATGATGCACTTTATGTGCCTTGCGCAGCGCCCTGAAGTAAAAATTATTTGTGTTGCGGAACATCTTTATGCGCTGATGAATAAACACATCATGCACAAAGAAATATGCAGCGCCATACAATGTGATACCACATGCGATGAACAATAATATCCTTAATGCCGGAAATAAAGTACCTAATAAAAAAACCGTCATTGACAGTGTACCAAAAATGATAAAGAAGTAATCGTTGCGCTCGAAAGTCTTTTTATGTTGCGAATCGTGGTGGTCTTCATGCAATGTCCATAAAAAGCCATGCATTACATACTTATGCAGCCACCACGTAAACATCTCCATGATACAAAAGGTGAGTAATATAATAGCGGTATAAAAAAGGATATTCATTTCCTATGCTTTAATTGCTCAAACAGCAAACGAAACCAGATGGTGAATTTGCCGGGGTCCTGCTGTAAGCGATTGTCCAGCTCGGCCATGGATAAATAAGTCCAAGCAGCCACTTCCTCATTGTCCGGCAGCGGCTTCTCATTCGTGTAGCCGTAATAGACGTGATCGTACTCATGTTCCGTCAATCCATTTCCTAATTCGGCCCTGTAGAGAAAATCAAATTGATATTCAAGATTGCATGCAATCCCCATCTCTTCGCGCAAACGACGTTCAGCAGCACCCAACGGCTTCTCGCCCGGTCGAGGGTGTGTGCAGCAGGCATTGCTCCATAAACCAGGAGAATGGTACTTGCCCAAAGCCCTTTGCTGCAGCAGCATTTCGCCCTTACTATTAAACACAAATACAGAAACGGCCCTATGCAATGCCCCCTCCCGGTGCGCCTGCATTTTTTCCATTACGCCTATCGTTTCATTATTGCCATTCAATAGCTGTACTAATTCCTCTGTCATGCTATACTTGTTTCAACTTAGCCTAAATTATTTTCAAACAATGCTTTACGTAGCTATATGCAAGTAAGTTCATTTTTTGATAATCGGGAATACGTATGCGCTTGTTCATAATACCCGAAGGTGGTGTTATCCTTATTTTATTAAAAAGTTCCCGATAATAAACATAAGCCGTATAAACACCAAAGCGAGCAGTGGCAGGTAATTGCCGTATACCTTCCAATGCCTCTTTGAAATCTGCATCTATCTCAGCCTCAATCTTTTTTTTCTCATTTTCTGTAAACCGTACAAGATCTATGCCCGGGAAGTAAATCCTGCCCAAAAGCGTATTATCATCTTTTAGATCCCTTAAAAAGTTAACCTTTTGAAATGCAGCGCCGAGCTTCATAGCTGCCGGCGTTAATTTATGATACATAGCATCATTGCCCTCAGTAAAAACCCTGAGGCACATTAAACCAACAACCTGCGCAGAACCCAAAATGTACTTACTATATGACTCTACAGAATGACCCTGCATACTGAGATCCATTTCCATACTATCAAGAAAACAGTCGATAAGTGATTGGTCTATATTGTATTCGTGAACTACTTTTTGAAAACTATTCAGTACCGGATTGAGGCTTATTCGCCTTTCTATGGCCTGATAAGTTGATTCCCTGAACTCTGCTAATAAAACTTTTTTATCATAGTCGTGAAAGCTATCAACTATTTCATCAGCGAGGCGTACAAAACCATATATGTTATAGATAGGCTCATGCAGGCGCTTGCTAAGGCAATGGATGCCTATGGAAAAACTGGTGCTGTAAGTGCGGGTAATGATTTTGCTGCTAGCAACAGATATTTTATCAAAAAGCGCTTTCATACTTTAGTTTTTTTAACTGTTTTAGTACCTGGCCTGCAACTATTTCTCCTGATATTAATGAAGGTGGCAAACCGGGGCCCGGCACGGTGAGCTGCCCTGCATAGAAAAGATTGTTTACTTTTTTATTTCGCATGGCAGGTTTCAACACAGCTGTTTGCCTTAATGTATTTGCAAGACCATAGGCATTTCCTTTATAGGCATTATAGTCGGACATGAAGTTGCTGATCCCATAACTTTTATTTACGACGATATTTTCTTTAAAGCTTTCGCCGCAAAAAGTTTCAAGCTTTGTAATTATTTTGTTGAAGTAAACATCCCGTAAAGTAGCCTCATCATTCAACGCAGGAGCTATGGGGATGAGAATAAACAGGTTTTCATTGCCGGACGGAGCAACGGAAGGATCTGTTTTAGAAGGGCAACAAACGTAGAAGAGAGGATCCTGCGGCCAGCGGGGATGCGTATAAATTTCATTTGCATGCTGCTCGAAGTCGGTATCGAAGAACAGGTTGTGATGCTGCAGCTTAGAGAGTTTTTTGTTCAGCCCTATATAATATATAAGACAAGAAGGTGCGAGCGTCTTTTTATCCCAGTACTCTTCCGTATAATTTCTATAGGCAGCGGGTAATAACTGCTGCTCGACATGATGATAATCGGCGGCGGCAACTACTGCATCGGCTTTTATTGTATGCCCATTTATCGTAACAGAATCTGCGTGGCCATTGGATATATTCAGTTTTTGTACAGCGGCTGCTGTTTGTATTTTCACTCCTAATGAAAGTGCCAGATGCTGCATGGCATCTATAATACGGCCCATGCCCCCCATAGGATAAAATGTGCCCTGAGTAAGCGCAGCATGGTTCATTAATGTATAAAGAGCGGGTATGCGATTGGGCATAGCACCCAGAAAAAGCACCGGGAACTCGAGCAATGCAACCAGGCCAGGATCGCGGAAATAGCTGCGAACATAAGTTCTTACCGAGCTAAAGAGGTTCATTTTGAACATACTCCTGAACACAGGAGCTTTGGCAAATTCAAGCCATGAATAAGCGGGAGTTTTTACTAACTCTGTCATGCTTAGGCGATATTTATATGCGGCCTCACTGAGAAACTTATCTAAGCGTGCAGCACTACCTTTTTCGCGGGCCTCGAATACTTGTCGCAGTTCTTCCATCTCTGCAGGAACTAATAGAATATCGTCTTTACCAAGGATAATCTGAAAACCTGGGTCCAGCTGTATAAGATGATAATAGTCGGCAGCTGTTTTATTGAAATGCGTAAAAAAGCCCTCAAAAACATCGGGCATCCAGTACCAGCTTGGGCCCATATCGAAAGTGAAGCCTTTCTCCTGAAATACCCTGCAGCGACCGCCAATGGTGTCGTTCTTCTCATATATTGTAACATCCAATCCATCTTTTGCCAAAAAGCAAGCAGCTGAAAGACCAGAGATACCACCACCTATAACAGACACTGAACGCATTAGCTCCTTGTTTTAATGACCGGCATAATATATCTGCCGTACCATGAATACAACAAACAAGCAAGTCATTTTGTTCGGCAGTCATTATTTTTCAGTGGCTAGAAAAAAACAAAAAGGGAGCCATAAGGCTCCCTTGAACAATATAATGAACTTGAAAAATTAGTGTTTCAGTTTTACCTGATCGTCCAGATCGACGTCTACAAGGATACGACCGCAATGTTCGCAAACGATGATCTTCTTGCGCTGGCGAATTTCTGACTGGCGCTGTGGCGGTATAACGTTGAAGCAACCACCGCAAGAATCGCGCATGATAGGCACAACCGCAAGACCATTAGGATAAGTAGTGCGGATGCGTTCGTATGCTAAAAGTAAACGTGGATCCACTTTTTCTTTAGCAGCATCAGAATCCTTGCTTAATGCCTGTTCTTCTTTTTCAGTATCAGCAATGATCTTCTCAAGCTCTGTACGTTTTACTTTTAAAGCATCTTCAACGTCTTTGATCTTCTCTTCAGTACGCATACGTGCATTAGAACGATCTTTCAGCTCGATGTTAGCATCTTTAATATGCTTTTCATTCAGCTTTACCTCAAGTTCCTGCATTTCAACTTCTTTGTTGATAGCTTCGAACTCTCGATTGTTCTTTACGTTTTCCTGCTGCTTTTCGTATTTTTTTATCAGCGCCTGGGCTTCTTTTTTAGCCTCAGTCTTAGTAGAAATGAAATTTTCGATGCTTTTTACTTCAGCATCGATGTTGTTAATACGTGTTTGTAATCCTTCGATCTCATCTTCGAGGTCCTTTACTTCCATAGGAAGTTCGCCTTTCAAAGTCTTGATCTCATCTATTTTAGAATCGATCTTTTGCAATGTAAGGACGGCAATCAGTTTTTCCTCAACAGAAAAGTCTTTAACAGTAGCCATATCAGCAAAAATATTTTACAGGATTGGTTGAAAAATTTGATAAAAGAATGGCAAAATTAGGAAATTTTTTGTTAAGTAGCTCCTGAAATAACTCAATTGTGAACTGTTCGCTCTCGTAATGACCTATATCGGCGATAATAATGCGCTGATCGGCATCGAAAAATTGGTGGTATTTAAAATCGCCTGTAATAAAGATATCTGCGCCAGCAGCTATAGCATCCCTGAGCAAAAAGCTGCCTGAGCCGCCACATACGGCTACCTTCTGAATGGATTTACCCATTAAAGCTGTGTGACGTATGCAACCTGTCTTCATATTTACCTTTATCAGCTGAAGAAAATCCGCTTCCGGCATGGGTTGGGCTAAAGTTCCTATCATTCCGGCACCTATTTCCTGATTTTGATTTTGTAATGCGATTATTTCATAGGCCACCTCTTCGTAGGGATGTGCCTCGAAAAGAGCACTCAGAACCTTAGATTCCAGGTGTTTGGGAATTATGACCTCAATTTTCACTTCATCAACCCATTCCCTGGGGCCGCCCGGGGTACCTATAGCTGGATCTGCAGTGGTATCCGGACGGAAAGTGCCGCTGCCGGGTGTATTAAAGCTGCATTCCCTATACTTGCCAATATCGCCCGCACCTGCTGCAAAGAGAGCATCACGCACCTTATCAACCGCATTTTGGGGTGCATAGGTATAAAACTTATATAAAGTATCTGACTTCATGGAAAGGATACGGGTATTCTGCAGGCCAAGCTTTTCGGCGATTTTTGCGTTTACGCCCCGGCGCATATTGTCCATATTAGTATGAGCGGCATAAATACTGATGTCATTTTTAATAGCCTTGTGCACAATGCGCTCGATATAAGTGCGGCCTGAAATGCTTTTGAGCCCGGAAAATATAAGGGGGTGGTGGGCCACAATCATATTACAATTACGACTTATAGCCTCTTCCAGTATTGCTTCTGTAACATCAAGACTTAAAAGAACGCCTGTTACCTCCTGGCCGGGATCACCCACCTGCAAACCACAATTATCATAAGACTCCTGATAGCGGAGCGGCGCAAATGCCTCTAATACCTGAGCAATATCTTTAACCTGCATAGTTGCGTTTAAAACGGGAAATTAGTGGTTTCAAAATTGTTACTCAAGTTTACATAAACAGAAAATGCTTAAGCCTTGCTAATCAATAAATAATGCGCTCATCCCTATGAAAAAAAACACAAAGGTTTAACACCGATTTATTGTTTCAATATGTAATATTGCACACCATTTTGACCCGAGTGTCTAAAATCAAAACATATATAATACAGGCATTGAGTATTGTACTGCTATTGCACGTTTATTTTCTGAGTGTGCAATCGGAGAAGGAATATGATATGCATTATGATGTGAACCCCTATACCACAACCCATATAGCCAAGGCATCTAAGTCGCGAATGGCGGCGGGTAAACATATAGCGCTAAGAAGCAAGAACCAGAAAAATAATAAGAGTACAAGGAAGCTGCATATAGTAAAGCATATAACGCTGAAACTAAGCATACCCGAAAGCCAGACCTCCTACCCCACTTATGTTTTTGCCTCTATACTACA
>JAFDXS010000240.1 GCA_018267795.1 Bacteroidota bacterium
CAACTTTGGTGTGTGGCTTAATATTGAGTTGTCTCATGTAGATCCTATGCATTATGGCACAGGCTTAAGTGGTTTAATGACCACTTATATAATGGGTATCCCATTCTTTAAATATACTTTCGCAGGCGACCTTGCAGGCAGCGTAATTTTATTCGGTGCTTATTATTTATTGCAGCAGGCGTTCTCAAATAAATTGCAGAAAGCATAAGATTTAATTTTTTTACTGAACTATATGAAGCCATTCTTTTTGAATGGCTTTTTTTTATGTTTCAAACGTTTAGGTAGATAGTAATACGCTACATGATAAAATACTGATTGATCTTAACGAAAAGAGGTCTTGCGATTAAGCAAGACCTCTTTTTAGTATCCTTAATGGATTTCTATAAACTATTATTGAAGCACTACTATTCTTGTGCGTGCCATCATGCTATTGTGTGTTATTTCTAATGTATAGGTGCCTTGTGCTATGCCATTGGTGCTGATATGTAAATTGCCACTTGCATCGAATGCTGCGGCTGACTGCCATACGGATTGACCTATATTGTTTATAAGTCGCACATTAACCTGCTTATTTACTAAATCTGTATGAGTTGTGCTGACTGTGAAGCTTCCTCGGTTAGGGTTAGGGAATACATTAAGCACATTATTAGCAAGCGGGATTATGGAGATACCAGAAGACACAGGGATATCGCGTGCCGCTTTCCACATGCCGCGACCGTAAGTACCGGCCCATAGTTCATCTGTTGTGTAGTTTATCTTAAGATCATTCACCTGTACTACTGGTAGCTCTGTACCATATATTGCCCAGTCTGTCATAGTGGGTTCACGATACATAGTGCCTACGTCAGTGCCTATATAAATTGTGCTGTTATTGCTGTCGATGGTAATACAATTAACCGGCAGTATAGGTAAGCTGCCTGATTGTTTTGTCCATTTGTTTGTCTTCAAAGAATAATCACCAACCCGGTTGATAGTAAAACCACTAAATGTAACCCAAAGGTGCGTTTCATCCTTTGGGTCAACCACGATGTCCGAAATTGTACCGCCTAACGTATTTATTATTCTTGTCCATGTAGTGCCTCCATCGGTAGTAGACCATAAGCTATTGGCAGCAGTTACATAGATGTAATCCGGATTGGTGTAGGATAATGCTATTCTGTCTATATTATTAGGGAATACTTTAGAAAATATAGTCCATGACGATCCGCCGTCTGTAGATTGATATAGCTGACCAAAACCTACATAGATAGTTTGAGGGTCGAAAGGAGATAATACAAATGGTGTAACCCATGCACCCTGCGGACTGCCGGTAAACTTAAGGCTTGTATTTGTTTTACCATTGTGCTTTGTAATAGTGCCATAGTAGATAGAAGTGTAAAAAACAGAGGGGTTTGTATAATCTATAGCGCAAGTCATACCGTCTGCACCGCCTGGCTGCGTAAGTGCTGTGCCGGAAATGCCTTTAGAGCCATTATCCTGCGCGCCACCAAGTACTAAGCTGGTATCACCTGCTACTGCTATGCGATAAAACTGTGTAATGCCAAGACCATTTGTAATATTATTCCAGGTGGTAAATACATCTGGGTCTGACTTATAAATACCGCCATCATTGCATTCATACAGTACGTGTGAATTTAAAGGGTTGTATTTCAGTACATGCTTATCCGCATGTACTACCTGGATAGATGAGATAGAACCCGTCCATTGATTAATAATGCCCCAGGTTTTGCCTCCATCAGGAGAATGCCACATATTAACGCCGCCAACAAATACAGAATTAGAATCAGTAGGGCTTACTGCAATGCAGAGGTCATACCAGCCCTGTCCCTTACAGCTGCTGGTAGTAAGCTTGGGGTCAAAGCTTAAGATGTTGTATTGGCAACCGGAATCAGCATCATAAATCCTATTAAAAGTCTTCCCTGTATCTGATGAGCTATAAATGCCCCGAAGGCCATAAGTGCCATCAGCCGCTACTGCCTTTACAATGCCGGGATTAGCCGGTGTAACCGCTATGCTGACGCGTATGGCACTGCTGAATCCTGTAGCTGCAGTCCATGTAGCGCCACCATCGGTTGAGCGATATACCGTACAGTTGCCTAAAAGCGGGCCTCCTGCTGCATATATAATATTGGTATCGGTAGGGTGATATAAAAGTTGTATAAAATTGCCGGTAAGCACCTTTGTCCATGTTTTGCTGGCATCAAGCGAACGATAAATGCCATTAACGGTAGCCATTAAAAGTGTACTGGTATCCTTAGGGTTCATAATTAAGGAATTGGCTACAATTTTTGCACTGTCCTGCCAGGTGATGCCTGTGGTATCCCATGTAGCGCCGCCATTATTGGATTTTATTATGCCATAGCTATAGTTGCTAAAATCAATAGAACCGCTACCATCTCTATCTCCGGTTAACAGATAAACAGAATTAGGGTTAAGCGGATTAATAATGACATCGGATATACCCGTAATCGGTAGACTTTTATCTGTCATGCATGTCCAAGTAGCGCCATTATCAGTGGTTTTCCATGCACCGCCACCGGCAGTACCTACCCAAAAAGTATTGGTATCTGTGGGGTGAAAACTAATGGCCGTCATGCGACCCAATCCGTTGCCGCCACCCGTAAATGATGCAGGGCCCTGGAATGACCAGATTGCAGCGCCTGTTTTCTTAGCTGCATAGTTCAGCCTGTTTTGCTGGCCTTTATACTTTAGCCATTCCCTTACTGTTCTCACAGGGGAGACCATATAGCCGTTAGAGTCAGTATGCTGCTGCCAATACCACAGCCAGCGGTTGAACTGGTAGTTAACCTCAGCTTCGCCTTCCTCCTCGGCCTCTTCAGCTGTTTCATTTTTGGCGTGCTCAGGGTCGCTTTTCCATGCGTCTACAATATCCTGCAGCTTCACAGGCTTTGAAGTATTTGCAAAATCAGTAAGCCAGGGAGCCTGCGCATTAGAAATTGTTGCAAATAGAACGGATGCTGCAACCAATAATAACTTTCTCATTTTTTACTTTAAGGCAATGCTAGGTCGGGTGCTCTTTTTATTGCTTTTACCCGCGTATAAAGCCACTTATTTTTTGTTTGGTAAACAATAAAAATGTTTCCTTTTTTAAATAGAGAGGGGTTGATAAGCGGAGCATTTACAACCGATTGAGGGTTTAGCTCAAGCGTATCTCCCTTTTTTATATTATTGAGGCCTATTCTTTGCTGTTCATACTCCGAGCCCCAGGGTGCGATATTGCCCTTTGGCGGAGTATAGTTTGTTTTATGAACTTTAGAGATAGTGCAAGACATCCAGTCGCTACCTGAATACCAAAAAAAACTTTTGGGCTCCTGCGTACTTCTCCAGACAAAAATGAAACTATAGCGGGTAGAAGGTGGTGTTCCTCTTTGACCTGGCAATATTCGCTGCATAACGCTTTCTACTAGCTGTACATTTTGGCTCTGCGAAACCGCAATATGCTTTTTGGGTTGGGCATAGGACAACTGGCTAATAGAAAGAACGAATAAACCGGTTAAATAAAAACGCATTCAAATTTGTCTGAAGGGGCAAAGATAATTAAAAACAAACAGGCTATATTCATCTAATTGTAATAACTATTCGGTATTAAATAAATAATGTAAATTTATTGAATATAAATATGGGTGATAAGTAGTTGATTAAAAATTTATGCTTATGTACAGAACGCTTTACTTATTAGTACTTTTTTGTGCGGTACAAGGCCAGTGCTTTGGCCAGAAGGACCTCACATTCTTCGGCGAAGTGGGATATGTACAACCCGGTTTGTCATCTGCATTGTTTGAAAAAACAATAGACAATACCACCGAGCATATGAATATGCAAACGTCTGGTGGCTACACAATAGGTATAGGGGTGAAGACTTTAAGAAGAGACACTTTGCAGGGTGTACATTTTCAACTGAATGCATCGTTCAGCAGCTACTATCTGACCAATAATATTAAGGAGTCTATTGCCAGCTATGATGCGATAACACAAACAACTAATACATACATAAGTAACTACCGGTATATTGATAATGTACAGTATTTTAAATTCAGCCCCGGCGTAAATGCTAACCATAGGATAACAAAAGATCTGAGTTTTGATGCAACACTGGCATTGATATTGAATACGCCGCTGACGCGCAGCTATAATATGTATATAAGCGGTGGTGCAACAGCAGGACTGATATACAAGGGTATTGGTGTCTTTGCCGCCTACGAACTGCCTTTTGGCAAACTGTTTAAAACTTACCTGGATGGGCAAGGGGCCTTCAGTGAATATACGCCTGACATAAAACAATCGACACTAATAGTGGGACTGAGAATATATCCTGCAATACTTTTTAAGAATGCAGGTCATACCTCTAAAAAGGAAAGTATAAAAGCAGATAAAAAGCCATAGCTTAGATTGCACCTAGGGTAATTGCATGACCTTATAAAGTAAAAGTGTTTGCTTATAGTCAAGCCAGACCATGAGCAAACACTTTTTAGTATAATTACTTCAGTTTTTTATGAGCAGCAGTACTCTTTACCTGCGGAGCACCAACTATCTTCATTTCTTTAAGCAGCCAACCAGCATTGCCAAATTTCTCTATGATAAATAATGTATAACGAATATCAAGACTGATATTGCGGCAATATTCATCAGAGAAATAGTAATCGCTCATAGTGCCTTCCCATGCCCGGTCAAAGTTCGTACCAATAAGTTGTCCTTTGGCATTCAATACGGGGCTACCCGAATTACCACCGGAAGTATGATCGTCAGCTACAAAC
>JAFDXS010000241.1 GCA_018267795.1 Bacteroidota bacterium
TGTATTCATACCTGGCGCTCGGCGACTCTTATACTATTGGTGAACAAGTATCATATGCAGACAACTTTCCTAACCAGACAGTGCGACTGCTGAAAAAACAGCATATAGAAGTAGCTGCGCCTGTGATAATAGCTACCACAGGATGGACTACTGATGAGCTTGCAGCATCAATAAGAGAACACAACCTGAAAGAAACGTTTTCGTTTGTAACGCTGCTGATAGGTGTGAACAATCAATATCGGGGCAGAAGTATAGATAACTATAGGCAGGAGTACAGAGAACTACTGGAGCAAGCCATAGTATTTGCAAAGGGAGTACGAAGCCATGTATTTGTACTTTCTATACCAGACTGGGGCGTAACACCCTTTGCAGAAGGAAAGGATAGGCATAAAATAGCTAAAGAAATAGACGAGTATAACAATGCCTGCAGACAAATAACTGAAGAGTATAAATGCTACTATTTATATATAACCGATAGCACACGCAATGCAGCCAATGATGCGAGCTATATAGCAGGGGATGGCCTGCATCCATCAGCAAAGGAATATGCAGTATGGGCAGAGCATCTTGCGCCGCTGATAGCAAAGGAGCTGAAGAAATAATGCTTAATGTGAAGAATGCGACAATGTAATGTGGAGCTAAAGATTACTCCAGCAGTTCCAGCAGCTTATCGAACTTTTCCTTGTTGATAATTTTTTGCCATTGGGTGCCTTCTGCAATAAGACGGTGGCCAACCTTGGCTTCGAAGTCTGTAATGATTTCGTTTTTTATCACTTCGCGCAGTGTAGCGGTAAATACAACCTCCTGACCAATGAGGGCAGGGGAGAGATGTTTTAACGTAATGCCTGTTCCAATTCCTTCTTCGCCTGCTTCCTTCATATCCAGTACAAACAGGCGACCACTGTATTCTGCATCTCGTGTCAGCGCGAATGTGGAGTAAACCGGATGTATGAGTTCATCTGCAAGCTTTGCGACATCTGCAGACGTAACAGTAATGGTAAGTGTTTTTTTATCTCCCGGTATAAAAGGATTTTGCATAAGCCTATTCTAAAATCAGGCTGCAAAGTAAACTAATGTATAAAGAAATGTAAAGGGTATGTTAATCTTGTTATGGATAACAGTTGTAAGCCAGTGATTTGCAGGATGATAGAGCAATATTTGGCATGATTTTTAACTGATAATTAAAAAACTTACGACAATGAGAAAGAAATTGATTTATCCTCTGGTATTAATGCTGGCATCCACACTGTTTTTTATTTCCTGTAAGAAGGATAGTAACAATAATTCAGGCGGCACTGCCCAGGTGAGTATGCACCTTACAGATGGACCATCATCTGTATATGACCACGTATATATAGATATACAACAGGTAGAGGTGACAATGAGTGGCAGTAGTGCTGTGACGCTGGCCCCCATACGCCCCGGTGTGTATGATATATTGCAATTCCGTAACGGATTAGATACACTATTGATGCGCGCTAACCTGCCAGCCGGCACTATAAGCCAGATAAGGTTGATATTAGGTACCAATAACTCAGTAGTAGTAAGCGGTACTTCCTATCCACTTAATACACCATCTGCCCAGGAAAGCGGCTTGAAACTAAACCTGAATCAAACATTTGTGGCTAATGGCTCATATGATATATGGTTAGATTTTGATGCTGCAAAATCTATAGTGCTTACCGGTAGCGGTACATATAAACTGAAACCTGTAGTAAGAGCTTACAGCGCAACTACAAATGGCAGCGTAAAGGGCTATATATTACCCCTCACATCACTGGCTGTAGTATATGCAATAAATGGTACTGATACGCTGGCCGCTATACCTAACAGTACAGATGGCTTCTTTAAAATAAGCGGTATGGCATCAGGTACTTATACAATAATGGTGCAACCTGGTATTTCCGGCCTTGCTGTATATAGCCAAACAGGTGTAAGCGTGACTTATGGCACAGTACTGGATTTGGGTACGATTACTTTGCACCCGTAAGAGATACTAAGAGTAAAAAGAGATTACGTGTTGTAATCTCTTTTTTTATAAAGAAAAAATAAAATAAAATATTTTATTTAAAAAGATTTTATTTGCAAAAATAACAAAAATGACAGCGAAAGAATTAGGTAAGATATTAAATGAGATGTATACGAATGCACCAAAGAAGGAGCAGGTAACGATGATTTACCTTTTTGGTATAAAATACCATAATGAAATCGAAGCCGTAGGCAATAGGGAAGTTGTTGAAGCTTCAGGAATTAATACATCTTATACTGCGGAAATTTCAAAAGCTTTACGTTTGGCTAAGTACGTAAGGCTAATCAAATAAAATAATGATTTGCCAGATCGTTCCACATGTAGATAATATAAAAAATGTAAAAGTGTTAAATGATCCCTACACACATTTGTCAACTTATGGGAGAACTTGTTTTATTGAGAATAGGTAATTGACCATGAACATTAATATATTGGTTTAACCATGTTCTTTCTAATTTTGGCAAATTTTGACTATCAAAATTTATATAGTGAAACCAAATTGCCTTTCCTTCATTTGTGGGCTTAGTTTTTTGGGGATTTTCTAAATGCTGAATAAATCGTTTATTTAAATTTGATGCTAATCCTACATAAAGGATGTGATTGTCATATGTGGATAAAATATAGCACCCGGCAGTTTTGGGTATGACCTTATAAGAAGACAAACTAAAAGCTATTTTAGTTGTGGGAAGAGGTTGAAGATTCTCAACTTTCATAAAACTATATCTGTTTGAACATTTGATGTGTGAAGCGCTTTAATTAAATCTCTATTTATTCCAGTTAAAGCGCTTACATTAAGCCCACTGGCAGTTCTGCCACTTATCCAAAATTCAGTGTGTCCAACACCTGCGTACTCTCCTTCCATGTTTTCAAATGTATGCTGTAATAAAGCTTGCATTGAAGAAACCTTAAAATCACCAGTATTCATCAATTTATGATAAAAAGGAATTGAAAATTTACAGAAAAGTTCTACCCCGTTGTATTTAAATAAAACTGTAGGTTCCTCAGTCCCAATAATATTTGTAATTGCTTTCCAATAATTTAAAAAAATGCGATGCTGTACATCTTCCGATTTAGATGCCAATGGATTATCGGCAACAAGCACATATTTTTTAATTGATTTTACGAAGCTTTTTTGAGATATATTTCCATGTTTTTCTTCTTTATTTGCTACATCTATTTTATTCTTCCAAGGGCTGTCTAAGTCACTATTTAAAAAGTCAATATATTTTAATGCCTTTTCATCTTCTCCCTTACCTACAGTATTTTTTATCCACTTTGGTAAATGAGGAAGATCATCTTCAAGTTCTAATGCATTGGTTAAGCGCGCATAAATTCTTTGTTCTACACCCTGATCAACACTTTTTTGCGTGGTATTTACAATCAAAAAATGACACATTTGTGCAAGTTTTGAGAGGTTAATAGCAATATTTACGGGAACTTCAAAATTCAATACTCTAGAATCCTTTTCTGCGGCCATTCTTAGTCCTTCAACTCGGTGTTGACCGTCAACGACACTAAATGGACCAATAGCATCAACATCAATATCAATAGTATTCGTAGAAACGTTAAAAACAATATTTTTATCTGTTGCCATAAATATGCTTGTTGGTAAAAAAGCATCTTGAGTATCTTGACCTGCAATAATATAGTCAGCAAGTTTTTTTGCTCTAGATTTATTTAGCAAGCGTTGATAACCTTTGTCATTAGGATTTTCAGGGTCCAAAGCCTCTACACTATAAAAATTTGGTGTTAGTAATTCAGAAACTTTTAGTGATGTTGAATACAATGTTAAGGCACCCTGCTTTACGTAGGCAGCAGGTCTGGTGATTATTTTAGTCATAGTTAATGTGGAATTAGGTATTGATAATTGTAATTAAAGAACTAAGTTATATGTGTTTTTAATGATTGCCAAATGCAAATTACGTCTTCCTTGGCTTCTTCTTAGCTGCAGGAAATAATACGTTATTCAATATCAAACGATATCCGGGTGAGTTAGGATGCAGGCTAAGATCTGTTGGGGGATCGCCAACGGCGTGCTGATAATCTTCGGGGTCGTGACCGCCGTAGAATGTCCATGTGCCTTTGCCGTATTCTCCGTGTATATAGCGTGCTTCATTGGCTGGTTTATAATCGCCCATTACCAGTACGCTTGATTTTAATACTTCTTTACGAAAGGATGTGGTTTGACCCATGAAGCCCTTGATGGTAGTAGTATGGTCCTGACAAAGCATAGCAGGTACAGGATCGAACTTGGCGGAGAATGTGAATAGAGAAAAGTAGTCCACATCCATAGGTACACGGCGGAACATGGTATTATCTATATCGGAAAACTCATACTCGTAAGGATTGGTAACCAGCTTAAAATCTTTGAAAGCGAAGGACTTTGTATAGTCCAGCTTTTGCTGAGCATTGGGGTCCATAGGGTCGCCATCGAAAGGCACATCGCATATATCAGTGCCGTCCGCAGCAAGGGCTATATCATAGCTATCAGTAGCCGAGCACATAGCGAACATAAAGCCGCCACCGGCTACGAAATCACGAATCTTTTTAGCAACAGCAAGCTTGAGCTGAGATACTTTTTTAAAGCCATGCTTTGCTGCCATTGCCTCAGCCGCTTTCTGGTCGTTCTGGTACCAGGTAGTGTTGCGGAACTGCGCCCAGAACTTACCATATTGCCCCGTAAAATCTTCGTGGTGTAGGTG
>JAFDXS010000242.1 GCA_018267795.1 Bacteroidota bacterium
TTCTTTCACAAAATTATTGGCTTAACTGCATCATCAAGGTGTGCTATTTAGACAATATAAGGGGTCGATTAAGACACCTAATCTTTCAGGTAAGATTCTAACACGGGCCCACACAAGTACACTTGGAATACAATGCTGATAACTTACTGAAATTCATTGTACCTTGTTTTCAAAGCTTATCATCCACAGCCCGATGAACAAACAACCCCTTACGGACTTTTTTCAGAACAATTCTCAAATGTCTTTACAGACAATTACAAAAGTTGTAGAGCATTTCGAGGAAAGGGATCTCTCAAAAAACGAGTTCTTTCTGAAGGAAGGCAAAGTGAGCGATCTCCTCTATTTAGCAGAAGGTTTCATGAGGGCCTATGCCTTTGATTTGAATGGAAATGAAGTAACAACAAATCTGTTTACAAAACATCGCCAGGTTTTCGATCATGCATCCTTTTTCCTTCAGGCCCCATCAGAAGAAAATATTCAGGCGCTTACAGATTGCCTTGCCTACTCAATCACCTTCGAAAAAATGAATGCCCTTTTTCACGCCATCCCCGAGTTCAGGGAATATGGCAGGGGCATGTTGGTTAGAGAGCTTGTTTCTTACAAAAAGCGCACTCTTGCCATGATCAATAAATCAGCAGAGCAACGCTACGAAGAATTAATAAAAGGTGACCAGGACATTTTTCAATTTGTTCAGTTAAAGCATATAGCCTCTTACCTCGGCATTACCAATTCATCTCTAAGCCGCATCCGGCGAGAGTTCTCTAAGCATTAAGCCCATTGTTTATTTGCCAAATGACAATTCAGTTTTTGCCTTATGACAACTGTCTTTTCTCAAATTGCTGCTTCCTTTGCATCACAAATACATTTTAATTATGGAAACAGCAATTCTGTTTATTGTCAGCGTTTTAATGAGCCTTATTGTATGGAATAAAATAAGCAAAAAATATCTTTGGCTTCGCATCAAAGATCAGCAATTGAATAAAGCAGCACAGCCCATTCTTATGTTACATTCTTTTCGCTTTGCTGGCTTATCTTTTTTTGTGCCTGGCATTGTTCATGCTGGTCTTAATCCCGCCTGGTCAGTACCGGCAGCATTTGGCGATTTTACCGCGGCTGTATTAGCTTTTGTCACACTTTCGTTGGTGAACACTGCATTGTTCCGCCCCCTCCTATGGATATTCAATTTGCTTGGGTTCGCTGATCTGCTATTGGCATTCGTTAATGGCCCAAGGTATAACATAGTTCCATTTCTAGGCCCGGCCTATTACATTGTTATTCTTTACGTGCCAATACTATTGCTAACGCATATTATGACATTCAGACTATTGGTTAGAAACGACAAGCTACAGCCAAACTAAATCGACTGACCAGCATTTTGCTTATCTCTGATGAGAATCAGTCTTGGTAATGATTGGGATTCAATGTCTTAGCTGCCCTGCTATATAACTTAGCGTGAAATATTATTAACCTCAAACCAAATTTTATGCTAAGGATAAGAAAAGTATTCAACATTACATCAGGCATCATCGCAGTTGGCTTCGCCTGTATAATGCTCGCCGGTTCTTGTAAGAAATCAAGCAGCAGCAACGACGCTGATGCACTTGTAGGCACCTATTATGGCACGCTGGTTACCTCGGGCATCTATTCAAGTGCCGATACCGTGACAATCACCAAAAGTGGCAACTCTTCAATAGTCATAAACTCCAGAACGGGTGCTGGCTCAGTATATACCATCAACGGCAGTGTGAGCAATAAAAATGTAACTATTTCGTCATAGCAGGTTACGGTACCGTCATTAAGCGAAACTTTTACAGTCACTGGCACTGGCAATCTGAATGGCTCAACACTGCAGCTTAATATGGTTTTTGTAAATGCCAGTTCAACTTCTTATAATTTAAACTATACCGGAACAAAACAATAACTGTTTAACATATCATATACAAGACGGATAGTCATCTATTGCCTATATTCCATACATTGCAATCAGTATCTAATCTCATGATTGCAGCAAATAACTACGATCGTATTGCAGTATTATATGACCAGTTAAGTTTCCTGTTTTTCGGCAGAGCACAAAGAAATGCGCAGCTTGCATTGTTAGGGCATATCGAGCCTGGCAGTAATATCTTAATAGTGGGTGGTGGTACGGGCTGGATTTTGCAAGAAATAGCAAAAAGGTATCCCACTGGCCTTTGCATCACCTATGTTGAGATTTCACAAAATATGATTCAGCTATCCCGGGGCCGGGATATTGCGGCCAATGCCGTTCAATTTATTAACGAAGCAATCGAAAATTTTACACCTACTATTGCTTTTGATATTATAATGACCGGCTTTTTGTTTGATAACTTTTCCGACGACAAAGCGAACATCATTTTTTCATTACTGCACTCATGGTTAAAAACTGGAGGCAAATGGCTATTCACAGACTTTGATCAGGAACAGGCCCAACGACACCACTGGCAAAAGCTAATGCTTTCAGCAATGTACTTTTTCTTCAGGCGTGTCTGTAATGTCGAAGCAAAACGGCTGATAAACATAAAGCCCATGTTTAATAACGCTGGCTACAAAGCACTTAGTCATGTAGAAACTTATCAGCGTTTCATATATTCCGCTGTATACCAAAAAGCATTTTCATAATCTCTCTCATCACATATATTTATTGCATTTGTATCCCAAGATAATCTTTGCGTATGTTTAGGATCTGAACAACTATTACTATAATGAACAAACTTATCATCATTCTACTCCTTTTTACTGCTACCACCAACACCGCAAAAGCTCAAGCAGTAAAACATACACCTATCACCCTTGGCATCACAGATGAGCTCACATCATCCCATTTGTCAGAAAAACGAAAACTGAATATATACCTTCCCGAAGGTTACGATGCATCAGATACAACCAGGTATCCGGTCATCTATTTGCTGGATGGCGGACTTGACGAAGATTTTATTCATATAGTTGGTCTCGTACAGTTCAATACCTTTCCCTGGATCAATAGATTGCCAAAATCCATAATAGTAGGCATTGTTAATACAGACAGAAAAAGAGATTTTACTTTCCCAACAACAGCAAAAAGCGATAAACAATTGCTCCCAACCTCAGGTGGATCTGAAAAATTCATTTCCTTTCTTGAAGATGAATTGCAACCTTATATACAAAAACACTATAAGACTAACAGCTCAAAAAGCATTATTGGTGAGTCTCTTGGTGGTCTATTAGCCACTGAAATATTGTTCAAAAAGCCTTACCTGTTCAACAAATACATCATCATTAGCCCCAGCCTTTGGTGGGACAATGGTTCTATTTTAAATAAGCCAACAGTTCTGTCAGCAGCACAACTGGCAGATAATATCAGCATCTATCTCGCAGTAGGAAAAGAAGGACTTGCACTAAGCACTGAACCGCATGTAATGGAAGTTGATGCCAATCTATTAGCAGAAAAAATAAAAGCTGCCCAAAACAAACATATCAATCTCATATTTGATTACCTGCCTGATGAAAACCACGCTACCATCGCCCATCAAGCTGTACTAAATGCATTCAAAAAACTATCAGAGCTAAAGTAATTTATCAACCTCCTTAAACAAAAAGCCGCCTGTAGCAGGCGGCTTTTCAATATCTTCTAGTTTACTCGTCTATGCGTCAAGCAAATTCAATTGTCCTGCATGGTAGCTTTGGTGTATCGTTCTGCCTATCAGCACATTAAGTTTGTTGCGCGTTGGCTCCAATTTAAAGTCTTCAGCAGATACCGCAGTATGTCTGTCCAGCCATTCATCTGCAGTCATTTTATCAAAGTGATTGCTAAGCGTTGTGTTTACTGTTTCCCATTTTTGTTTTAGGTCAGCCACTGTAGGTATATGCGCAATGGCTTTGTCTGCTGATTTCAAAAATATTTCCTCCAATTCAGGATATAGCTTTTCACCAAGTCCAAATAAAGGCAGCAAATTATCATTTACAGCGGTTAAATGCCCCAGCAAGTACACCGCCCTATTCTTATCAGGAGCTATTTCTTTCAGGTATGCCTCATCCTCGTATTTATTAAAGAATGCAGTTACATTTTTATTTTGTGCTGCCCAGGCATTTTTTACCTGCGTTACTATTCGTTCTGTGTGGTTTGAGTTTTGGTTGTCCATTTTTTTGCGTTTAGGAATCAAAAGTAGACAGCTCTGTTTAATGCGTCCTTAAGCCCCTATAATCAAAATATATACTTCACTTTTTATTAATAAAAACACTCCCCGCATAGCAGGGAGTGTTGAGCAAACAGACTACTGTGAGTCCTTTATTGCTTTATCACCTTCATGGTATAAGCATCTATTGTCCTCGGGTTCAGCAGTATAATATAAGATCCGGGGCTCAGTGCAGACATATCTATCTGTGTACTAGGCATTGACTGTGCAGGCAGCTTTATTATATCTCTTACTTGTCTCCCACTTATATCCAATACTTCTATTACCACTGCTTTAGGCAGTTGCTGGTTAATGGATATATTCAGCACCGCACTGGTTGGATTTGGGTAGGCCATTACAGAGTTAATATTGCTCGCTACAGCAGGCACATCAGTAGGTCCTTGTTCTATTATTATAGGGTGAAACCCTTCAGTTACCGTCAGCCCGCTGCTGGTATATTGGTTCGCCACATTCTGGCCCACTGTCCAGTCTGCGGATAGTCCGGCGCTGGTATAGCTTCCCCCTGCGCTTGCAATAACAGTTTTGTAGGCTACAAGC
>JAFDXS010000243.1 GCA_018267795.1 Bacteroidota bacterium
AAAAAAGCTTCCTTTTTCCCGGTTGGTGCTACTATGAGCGACAGTGCTACTGCTCTGCCGGGCTAATTGGCTCCGATAGTTTTTTTGTCTTTGATTTTTTTGTTGTGTCTCTAGCAAAAGTCAAGGCGTCATAATGGACGGGGCAGCAGTGCGCTTATGAGCTTTTGTTTCGGGCATTACAAATGCCCCGTCGTGATATCAGGTTTAAAAATGCGGATGAGTGAGGGACGTTCGGGGCCGGGAATGATGTCTCCACCTTTGTTGGTGTCCCTCACCAACAAACCTCGCGTAAAAAGATAAAACATAATTTTATCAACGGTTTTTATAAGTTACTGCTATGAGCGTTTTTAAGAAATTGGAGTGTAAGTTCTTTACTGCTACTATACTGGAATGGAAATATTTATTGTCCAACGACAGTTATAAAGATATTATAGTTGATAATCTTGCATTCCTAGTAAAGGATGGGAGAGTCTATGTACATGCTTTTGCAATAATGGATAATCACGTGCATATATTGTGGCATATCAGATCGCCGTATAGACAAGAATTGGTACAACGTGATTTTTTACGATACTCATCAAAAAAGATAATTGATGACCTGAAAAAGTATAATCCTTCGCTGCTGGAAGAATTTGAAGTAAATGCTAAGGATAGAACCTATCAAATATGGGAGCGCAATTCATTGACGATTGATATTTGGAGTGAGCAAGTCTTCCTGCAAAAGCTAGAATATATACATAATAATCCTGTAAAGGCAGGTTTGTGCAGTGATGTTGTTGATTATAAGTATAGTAGTGCGCGGTTTTATGAAACGGGTGTAAGTGAGTTTGGATTTTTATCGTCGCTTTATTGATGTCGTTGAATGATGTTGTGTTCTGCGCGAGCTTGTCGGTGAGGACACCAACAAGGGCGGTGTGGTTTGGGTTTTTATCGTCGCTTTATTGATGTCGTTGAATGGTGTTGTGTGTTCTGCGCGAGCTTGTTGGTGAGGACATCAACAAGGGCGGTGTGAGATTTAAATCTAAATGATTATTGCTATTACGTTTGAATAACAAAAAAAGCCCCGCATTACGCGAGGCTTCCAATTTTATCAGCATAAACTTTTATTTCTTCATTGGTTCATCAGCGGATAGGTTGATGCTGCGGTCGACGGTGGTGTTGGGGCCTTGTACTTGTTTGCCGTCTTTATCGAGAAGGGTGAGGGTTACTTTGGTTTTGCCTTGTGGCAGGTTGTTGAGGAAGTTTGATTTCCAGTCGCTGATGGTGAAGCTGGCATCTGTTCCGCCTTCAGGGGTTACGTCTGCTTTTACTTTGTAACCATCGGCAGAGAGGTTCGCATTCCATACATAGAAATCGAGCAATACATTGGTCATGTCTTTGCCTATGTAGTCGCCTTTAGGACGGCTATAGAATACCATAGGCGTTTTAGGGTCGTCCATTTTCACCAACTTTCCCTTATCGTCTATCTTGAAGTGATATACCAGCGCTGCGCCTTTACTCTTAATAGACTCGTGATAAGAACGGGAAAGGAAAGCCATAAGGTAGTGTTCGGTGTTGTTGGCAAGCACTACTTCGTTCTTAGGTTCGTACAGTGCGGTATATGGCTGCTCGTCTAAGATGAAATGTATATGCTGGCCCTTTGCGGAGTTGTTGCAGAGCTTGCTGCCGGTATCGGCGGTTTGCATGCCCAGGGTGTAGTTCTTTACAGTGAAGTTGAATGTGACCTTAGCAGAGTCGTTGCCTTGCTTCGTTGCGCTTACAGAAGCTATAGACAGTTGTGCATCAGGAAATTCAGGTGAATTGCCAACAGGCTTTAAACCGATGGGCGCTGCCGGGGTGGTAGTGGCGGTTTTGGTAGTATCGGTTGCAGTAGTTGTCTCGCTTTTGGTGCCGGATTGCCCGCAGGAAGCCAGTAAAATGGCTGAGGATAAGCCAAATGTGAGGAATTTGATTGTGTGTGTCATGAGAAAAAAGTTTAATCAAAGCTACAGCTAAATAAACTGCAAAGCATAGGGCTACTTTTTAGAAAAATTTTAAGTAAATGAGATTGGCGTATAAGGGCGGGAAGGACTATTTTTGTCTTATTAAAAAACGAAATAATGCCTGGATACGAATTATTTGGCGCAGAAGAGCGCAAAGAGGTAAATGATGTACTGGAAACAGGCATCCTGATGCGCTATGGATTTGACGGAGCAAGGAACGGAATATGGAAAGCAAAGGAACTGGAACAGGAAATATGTAAGACTTTCAACGTGGGCCATGCACAACTGGTGAGCAGCGGAACGGCAGCCCTGACAACTGCTATGGCAGCACTGGGCATAGGCGCGGGTGACGAAGTGATAATGCCCACCTTCACCTTTGTGGCCAGCTTTGAGGCGGTACTATCGGTAGGCGCTATACCGGTGATGACCGATGTAGATGAAACACTGACGCTGAACCCGGCAGCAGTGGAAGCAGCTATAACGCCACGTACCAAAGCCGTGATGCCCGTACATATGTGCGGCAGCATGAGCCAGATGGACGAGCTGAAAGCTATATGCGACAAACACAACCTGATACTGCTGGAAGATGCCTGCCAGGCGATAGGCGCGAGCTATAAAGGAAAAGCTGTGGGTACAATAGGCCATGCGGGTACCTTCTCTTTCGACTTTGTAAAGATCATAACCTGTGCTGAAGGCGGTGCAGTGATAACCAATGATGCTGAGGTATACAAAAAGTGCGATGAGTACAGCGACCATGGACATGACCACCTGGGCAAGGACCGCGGTGCAGACCTGCACCCTTACCTTGGCTACAACTACCGCATAAGCGAACTGCATGCAGCGGTGGGCCTGGCGCAGATACGCAAGCTGGGCGGCTTCCTGAAACAACAACTGCACAACCACGATATTATTTATAATGCGCTGAAGGGCATAGATGGTATTACCTTCCGTGTGATACCTGATCCTGCAGGCGATACAGGTTCATTCCTTTCCTTCTTCCTGCCAACGGAAGATATCGCGCGCAAGGCAGCAAGCGAACTGGCTGCTGCAGGACTGGGCGGCAACTTCTACTGGTACGATAACAACTGGCACTACATACGCAAATGGCAACACCTGCAAAGCGGCAGCTGGATGCACCGCCTGCATGACGACCAGAAGAAACAGGTGATGCACTATACTAACCTGGCCTTCCCGGTGAGTGATGCAATAATGGGCCGTTGCATATCATCGTCCATAAGCTTACTCTGGACAGAAGAGCAAGCACAGGAACGCGGTAACAAAATAGCAGAAGTGCTGAAAAAAGTAATAGCTGAAAGTACTGTGAACGCATAAGCGACACCTTTAACCAAAAAAAATACAGAGCTGAGACTATAACCATGCTGACGACCGCCGAAATACTGAAACGGGTAAGACGGATAGAGATAAAAACAAGAGGGCTAAGTAATCACATATTTGCAGGTGAGTACCACTCTACCTTTAAGGGCAGGGGTATGTCATTCAGTGAAGTGCGTGAGTATGTGCCGGGGGATGATGTGAAGTCGATAGACTGGAATGTGACGGCGCGCTTTTCGCACCCCTTCGTAAAAGTGTTTGAAGAGGAGCGTGAGCTTACCATGATGCTGCTGGTGGATGTGAGCAGCAGCTCACTGTTTGGCACACAGCTGCGCCTGAAGCGGGAACTGATAACAGAAATAAGCGCGGTACTTTCCTTCAGCGCTACTACCAATAATGATAAAGTAGGGGTAATATTCTTTAGCGATAAGGTGGAGAAATATATACCGCCGAAGAAAGGGCGCGGGCATATACTGCGCATTATACGTGAGCTGATAACGCTGGAGCCTAAGCAGGATGGCAGTACCAATGTAGGCGTGGCCCTAGACTTTCTGAACAATGTGCTGAAAAAGCGCACCATCACCTTTGTGATGAGTGATTTTATAAGCAAGCAGTATGACCAGGCACTGCAGATAGCTGCACGCAGGCATGACCTGGTGGGCATACAGGTATATGACAAGCACGATAAAGAACTGCCACAGGCAGGACTAATACAGGTGATGGACGCGGAAACCAAACAAATGCAGTGGCTGGATACTGATGATAAAACAGTGCGTACAGAATATGCAGCGGCATTTGACAAGCATAAAAAATACTGTGTGCAGGCTTTCAGGAAAAGCGGCGCATCGCTGCTGAATGTGCGGACAGATGAAGACTATGTAAGGGTGCTGCAAAGCTTCTTTAAAGCAAGAACATAAATATGAAATGCAGATTTACTTATTAATGTTCAATACCGGAATTTAAAAAATGGGAATAGGAATTTTCAGGAGAACACATTTGTTATTAACACTGTTGCTGGTACCTGCGCTTGCATTTGCGCAGGGCGATGCAAAGGTGGGCGCACGCATAGATGCCACTAACATAACGGTGGGCGACCAGGTGCATGTATTTATAGAAGCGCAGCACAATGCCAAAACAAGCAGGCTGGAATGGGCTACGCTGCCAGATACATTTAATCACCTGGAGATACAGGAGAAGGGGAAGATAGATACTGTAAAGAATGGCGACCTGGTAACCTATAAGCAACGTCTCGTTATTTCGGGCTTTGACTCGGGGGCATTTAAGATACCTGCGTTCAGCTTTGCGGTGATACCTAATGGGGGTACCCCATATACCATACAAACGGATTCCTTCCTGCTGAATGTGCAGACGGTGGCGGTAGATACTACGCAGCCATTTAAGGGTATAAAAGGAAT
>JAFDXS010000244.1 GCA_018267795.1 Bacteroidota bacterium
TACAATACTACGGGTCTTGAGGTTGTAGCCACTTACTGGCATTTCGTTGATGTATTGTGGATATATTTATTTGTGTTCTTTCTGGTAAATCAATAAAATTGTTTCGAAATTCGCAGCCGAATTCACAATAGTAACTTTTAAATTAGTCTATGTCACAAGCAACAGCTACTACAGCACCTGAACCAAAATATTGGGGCGGCGGACGCTCGCCTTTCAATGTAAGTTATGGTAAAATGATGATGTGGTTTTTCCTATTATCAGATGCCTTTACTTTTGGTGCCTTCCTTATTTCTTATGGTACCACCCGTTTCTTCAGTGCTGCATGGCCTGATGCCAACCACGTGTTTAGTACTTTCCCTTTCATGGGCGAGGCTAACCTGCCATTGTTATTTGTGAGCTTGATGACCTTTATACTTATCATGAGTTCGGTTACTATGGTGCTTGCTGTACATGCCGGTCACTATAACGATCGTAAAAATGTTATCAAATGGATGCTTTGGACTATAGTTGGTGGTATTTGCTTCTTAAGCTGCCAGGCATGGGAATGGACGCACCTTCATTCTGAAGGCGGCTGGTGGGGCTCTTTCACAGATCCTGCTACTCCTGTTAGCGCTTTTGCTCACTTCTTCGATCAGCATAAAGAATCTGCTGCTTTGCTTTCCGCTCACGGCCTGCAGGCTACGCATGATTTCTTCAATTACTTCTTCACTATCACAGGTTTCCACGGTGGTCACGTATTCTCAGGTGTTTGCCTTAATATCATGGTTCTGGTTAATACAGTGAATGGTACTTACCAACGTCGCGGCCACTACGAGATGGTTGAAAAAGTAGGTCTTTACTGGCACTTTGTAGATCTGGTTTGGGTATTCGTATTCACTTGCTTCTATTTGCTCTAATTAAACAATATTTCACAACAAATAATATTCTCATAATGTCATCACATCATAACCAGGATAGTATTCAGCATTTATACGAAGGCGACCAGTCAAAGCTTTATTCCGGCGTAATGCAGCATCATGCAGATGTAAACTCTGCAGAAAGCCGTAAGCAGGTAGGTCGTATCTGGAAGGTATTTTGGATACTGCTTGTAGTTACTGTAGTAGAGGTTTCAGCCACGAAATGCCAAGGGCGCTTGTAGCGTTCTTCTTCCTGGCACTTACGCTTTTCAAAGCAGGTTATATCGTTTCTGTATTTATGCACCTTGGCGATGAGCGTAAGAATTTCCTTATTACGGTACTTATACCGCTTACATTGTTTATCTGGTTTATTATAGCGTTCCTTACAGACGGTTTCTTCTGGCTGCACATGAATAGCATTACCCCAACACGATAAATATTTTTGTTCGCCTAACATGTGTAGATAGGTTTTATAATGAGTACAAAGATTTCAAATAAAACATTTTTAGGAGGTTTAGCGGTAGCACTTGTGCTACCGCTGTCTTTTTATTTTATTACCAAGGTCTATCTTGGCAAACATAATATTCACCTGCCGCCACGCTATGTAGTAGAAGGTGTTGACAGCCAAAGGGTAAATGGTAAAATGCATTACGATACGGTCTATCACCAGGTGTCAGACCTTGTGCTTACTAATCAGCTTGGCAAGCAGGTATCTATTAATAAAGATCTTGCAGGAAAGGCATTAGTTATTAATTTCTTTTTTGTCAATTGCCCCACTATTTGCCCGCGTCTTACGGGCAATATCGCGCACTTTCTGCAAAATGCATTTAAGAAGAATGATAGTACGGTTCATTTCCTCTCATTAACGGTTAATCCTGTTCACGACTCTTTCCCCGTATTGCGTGCCTATGCCGATCATTACAATGCTAACCACGACCATTGGTGGTTCCTGACCGGCGATAAAAAGACGATTTACGATTTTGCCCGCAATCAGTTATTTGTTTCAGTTCAGCCCGGCGATGGTGGCCCGGATGATTTCATTCATACGGAGAAAATAGTGCTGGTAGATAAGCATCGTAATATACGCGGCTACTACAATGGCCTGGATACGGCAGATCTCAGACGCTGTGCAGATGACTTAGCCCTGCTCACTATTGAAAAAGATAAGAACGAAAAATAATTTTATAAATCACATTCTATGTTAACTCCGGCAATAAAAAAGAATGATAAACAAGCTCGTCTATTAATACTTACCGTTTCTGTTGTAGTATTTGCTGCAGTAGCGCTTTTATCTAAATTCAAGCTACAGCTTGATCTTGGCTTTAATGTGCACATATTTGCTGCTATCAGCGCTATGCTCAATACTACGGTGTCTATATTGCTTATTGTAGCATTTATAGCGGTTAAGAATAAAAACTATGAGCTGCACAAAAGGCTTATGCTGGTAGCCATAGTGTTATCTTCACTGTTCCTGGTTTCTTATATCAGCCACCACTTGTTGGCCGGCGAAACTAAATATGGTGGCGCAGGTACATTGCGCTATGTTTATTATTTCATTCTTGCTACACATATTCCCTTAGCAGCTATTATTCTCCCGTTCATTTTGTTTACAGCTTACAGGTCACTTACAGGCGAATATGCAGCGCATAAAAAGATAGCGCGCTACACATGGCCTTTATGGCTCTATGTAAGCATTACTGGTGTATTGGTTTATTTATTGATTTCGCCTTACTACATACCCCATCTGTAGGCCCAACTTTATTGCAGGATAATTTTTATTTTGTTATAACTTTATAGTATGAAAAAGCGCTTGTTGATATTGGTTGTGTTTATGTTTTTAGCACCGGCAGTGTGGGCACAGGGTTGCTCTATGTGCACTAAAACAGCTGCGAGTCTGGGGGCAAAAAGCGCAAAAGGGCTAAACAGAGGCATAATATATCTCGGTTTTGTTCCACTTTCTATATTAGGTACCATAGGCGCTATCTGGTGGAAGTATAATAAGAACAATAGCTAAACACAGCTAACTGCTTCAGATGCCCTTTATTTATTGTCTTTAAATTACCACACGATATGAAAAAAGGGTTATTGTCTCTATTGCTGCTTTGTATATCTCTGCCGCTTTTTTTCTCTTCATGCGGCCCCATTGTAGGTAAAGGCAAAGTTTTAACCGACAATCGTCCTGTATCTTCATTCAATGCCATTGATATTGATGCGCCGGTTAAGAGCAATATTACGGTTACTCCCGGCGCACAACCTTCGCTGGTGCTTAATGGCTACGAAAATATTATCAAGATCATCAAGGTTAGGGTAGAGGGGAATACGCTCCACATTTATACAGATAATTTTTTAAACCTCTCTTCAGATAAAGATGTATCAGCAGAGATTACGGTGCCTTCGCTTGCATCATTATCCATATCTGGTGCCTCAGATGCCAATATCAATGGCAACATTAGCGGCACAGATTTCTCCCTGCATATATCAGGCGTAGGCAAAGTGAATATAGCTAATGTAAATGTTTCTAATCTCTCTGCCCATATCTCCGGTGCCGGTGATGTTACTATCAATGCAGGCACAGTAAACACTGCTATATATCAGCTATCCGGCACAGGCAGCGTTAGTGCATTTAATCTGCAAACGCAGCAAAGCTCTGCTTCTGTTTCCGGTGCCGGCGACATAGAACTGAATGTTCAAAAACAACTGGACGCGCATATCAGCGGGGCGGGCAGCATACGCTATAAGGGGCATCCTGTTATATCTTCAGGTGTTAGCGGTATCGGAAAATTAACAGATGCAAACTAGTGCAAACTGATGCCTTTTGCTTTGTTGGCAAAAAAATTGCTATATTCAGATTATAAAGAATAGAGCATGCCCGGAAAAAACATTTTACGTCTATCACTTCTGTTTGTATTAGTAGTATGCAGTAAGGTATTAGCATTTGCACAATCAAGCGACCCATTGATCAGGCTTTGGTACAATGAAGAAAAAAATGCAAAAATTGAAATATATAAAGCCACGGATGGCAAATACTACGGCAAGGTAGTATGGCTGAAAGTGCCCGATATAGATGGTAAGCCCAAAACCGATATCCATAATGCCGATGAGAAGAAACGGAATCAGCCCATTATAGGCCTGGTAATACTAAAGGGTATCAAAAAGGTTGGTGATAACGAATATGAAGATGGCACCATCTACGATCCCAAGAATGGCAGTACCTACAAATGCAAGATGTCTTTTGACGGCGATAAGCTCAATCTTCGAGGCTATATCGGTTTCTCATGGATAGGCCGCACTACTACCTGGACAAAGGCAGATTAAAACCTGCTTTATATCATATCATTTAATGTCCGGCGTCATTTTACCGCCGGACTTTTGTTTCTATATTGCATCAGTGTATTTGTTAAAATACCTTTGTTTCTCTGCTCAAATAACTTCATGAAATTATTTGGTATAGAACTTGCCTTAAACTTATTACATGTTAATTTTTAATACTCTAGTTAATTTTTATCTTAGCCGCATGAAAAGTTTTTTAAATAGTATTACGGGCGCTATAGTATTTTGCCTGTTTCTTTTAACCGCTGTGCCTGGGCCAAAGGCATACGCTCAGCCGGGAGTAGATATTTCATTTCAGACATTCTACGATGACTTGTCTCCTTATGGCCAATGGATAGATGATCCGCAATATGGCTACGTATGGGTGCCGAGCGTTGATGCAGATTTTCGCCCTTACTATACTGATGGATATTGGGTAATGACAGAATATGGCAACACATGGGTATCTAACTATCCATGGGGTT
>JAFDXS010000245.1 GCA_018267795.1 Bacteroidota bacterium
AAACAAATGAAATATGTCAATAACGAATGAAGCTGAATTGGCGGGGATGAAGAAAGCAAGCGAGGCTGTGGCTCATACGCTGAAAGCAATGAGTGACTATGCGAAACCAGGTATGACCACAAAGCAACTGGATGAATATGGTGCAAAAGTTCTTTCAGATTTTGGTGCAAAATCAGCACCGTACCTCACATACAAATTTCCGGGCTGGACATGTATAAGTGTGAACAATGAATTTTGTCATGGCATTCCGTCTGACAACAGGATACTAAATGAAGGCGACCTGATTAATATAGATGTATCAGCGGAACTGGAAGGCTATTGGTCGGACAATGGTAATTCGTTTGTGCTTGGAAAGGATATAAACCAACATCAAAAACTGGTAGATGCTTCAAAAGAGATATTGCATAAAGCAATCTATAACATAAAAGGTGGTGTGCGAATCTCTGATATAGGATTACTGATAGAAACAGAGGCTAAGAAACGTGGCTACAAAGTAATTGAGAACCTGACAGGGCATGGAGTAGGCAAGAGCCTGCATGAAGAGCCGCATGAAATAGCAAACTATAGAGACCGGCTGAACCTGACAAGGTTCAGAAAAAATTCTGTTGTAGCCATTGAGACATTTATCTCAACCACATCAAGTTATGCCGAGACGCTAAAAGATGGCTGGACAATGGTGGGAAATAAAGGCGGCTTTATGGCACAGCATGAACATACTATTGTGGTGACAGATGGAGCGCCAATGATACTTACGGAAATGAATGGTGTCTGGAATTAAAAACGCCTTTATATCAAGTCGCCTTTAACTCTTCATACAGCTTTGAAATAATTTCTTTCTTATCCTTTTTAAGTTGCTTTACAAAGGTTTTAGCAGTAGGATGTACTATATGGTATTTCTCACTCCATTCTATTAGTTCCACAAGTACAGGAAGCAGGTCTATACCCTTATCCGTGAGTTTGTACAGCACCTTGGCTTTGCTTTCAGGATGTTTATGTTTAGAAATAACACCGGCGCTTTCCAGCAACGACAATCTGTCTGCAAGAATATTGGTAGCTATTTTTTCTTCACTATTAAGGAAGTCTCCATAGGTATTCTTGCCCTTGAACATCATATCCCTGATTATCAATAAAGACCATTTATCTCCTACAATATCAAGGGCTGTACTTATTGGGCAATCTGAGCGAGGGATTATTTTTTTGGGTTTCACTGTACAAAAGTACAAAATCACTTGCATTTTACAAGTAGTTGATAGTATATTTGTGCTTGCGAATTGCAAGTGATTGTATAATCTTTAAGTAATGAATATAAAATATGACAACACTAAAGAATGAAATAGCAATAAATGCCCCTGTAGAAAAAATATGGGCAGTCTTGTCAGACCTGCCATTATTGGAAAAATATGATCCTACAGTGCTTAAGTCCGAACTTGTCTCCACCGAAACATCAGGCATAGGTGCTAAGCGAAAGGTGTATATGAAGGATGGCAAAAATTGGTTTGAAGAAAAAATAACAATATGGCAACCTAACGAGTCGCTCACAATTCAGCTTACAAATTGTACATTTCCTATAAGCGGTCTGGCCCACAGCTATAGTTTTTCTACGAATGGTAATAATACGATAGTACGGCAGGTAATGAAGTATGAGGTTAAGTACGGTGTATTGGGGAAGATCATGGATTGGTTGATGATCAAGAAGCAGTCTGATAAGGGAATTAAGCTATTCATGAGTGGCTTGAAAAATATTGTTGAAAGAAACAACAAATAATATGGCATTTGATGAAAAGCTAAATGACAGAATAAGAGAGGCTTTGTGCAGCCATCCGAACGTGGAGGAGAAACACATGTTTGGTGGTACCTCCTTCATGCTTAATGGTAAGATGTGCGTGGGTGTAGTAAAAGATGAGATGATGTGCCGCATAGACCCAGATGTGTACGAGGAGGCACTTCAGCGCAAAGGCTGCAGGGAAATGGATTTTACGGGCAAGCCAATGAAAGGTTACGTTTATGTAAATGCCGAAGGGTTGAAAGCAAAGAAGGACTTTGACTATTGGATTGGTTTGTGTGTTGCATTCAACAAAACTTCGAAGGCAGCAAAAAAGAAGAAATTATCTAACAAATAAAAAACAACAGCTATGAGAAATTCAATTAACTGGTTTGAAATTCCCGCAACAAACTTTGAACGTGCGAAGGAATTTTATGGAAAATTATTTAACACGGAAATCCAGGTTATGCCGCACCCTGAAATGAAATATGGCGTTCTGCCTGGCGACATGCAGGATGGCGGTGTTACGGGCGGTATAGTTGAAGGCCCGGGATATGAGCCAACTGACAAAGGGCCATTGATTTATCTGAATGGCGGTGAGGATTTGAGCGAGCCATTGTCAAGAGTGGAAGATGCAGGCGGTAAAATAGTTTTACCTAAAACTTCTATCGGAAGCAATGGATTTATGGCGCAATTTATAGATACTGAAGGGAATAAAATAGCACTTCATTCTATGAAGTAATCTCATTCCAATAAATACAAAAGGGAACAATTAAGCTTAATTGTTCCCTTTTGTATTTTGTAGTCGGGAAGACAAGATTCGAACTTGCGACCCCTTGAACCCCATCCAAGTGCGCTACCGGGCTGCGCTACTTCCCGAACTGTAATAATAAAAACCATTCGCAGAATGGTTTTTATGGGGATGCAAAGATAAAAATTATTTGCTTTTGCAAATGAATTAGTATAAGTCTGCAGTAATCAATTTCAAAAACTCTGAGCGTGTTTCCGCCGCACGAAACTGGCCACTGAATGCAGATGTAGTGGTAACGCTATTCTGCTTTTGCACACCGCGCATCATCATG
Source organism: Bacteroidota bacterium (assembly GCA_018267795.1). Taxonomy (GTDB): domain Bacteria; phylum Bacteroidota; class Bacteroidia; order Chitinophagales; family Chitinophagaceae; genus SZAS-30. The sequence continues at coordinate 2,845 of JAFDXS010000245.1, forward strand.
CAAAGGTGCTTGGCTTCTATTACCACAGCTACGCCGAGTGGGTTGAGTGTTTCCTGTATGGCATCCAGTATCTGGTGTGTCATGCGCTCCTGCACCTGCAGGCGGCGGGCAAAGCAATCTACCACGCGTGCCAGCTTACTAAGGCCTGTTATATAGCCATTGGGTATGTAGGCGATGTGTGCCTTGCCAAAGAAAGGCAGCATGTGGTGCTCGCAAAGGGAATATAATTCTATATCCTTCACTATCACCATCTCGCTATATGATTCGTGAAACTTAGCCTGGTTCAGTATTTCATGCGCGTCCATCTGGTACCCATGTGTTATATACTGCATGGCTTTGGCTATGCGCTCGGGTGTCTTTTGCAGGCCTTCGCGTTCAGGGTCTTCACCTGTCAGCTCAATGACAGAGCGGTAATGCTCCATCATTTTTTCTGTTACGTCCTGGTCGAACTGTTCTGTTTTTTTGTATGCCACCGTATAATAGTTGTGTGTGTGGTTAACGAAAATATTTCTTATTGCATTCTATAACAATAAGAATACTTAAAGGTTGAATACCTTTTATCTATTACCCGAAATACTCAACGTAAATACGTGGTGTTTCTACCAGCTTCACACAGTGCAGGCGTGCAGAACTTTTTTCTATATGCGGCTTCAGTTCGTTCCAGATGCTCATGGCAAAATTCTCGGCACTGGTAAACTTACCTTTCATAAAGTCCACATCGAGGTTCAGGTTCCTGTGGTCCACACGCTCCACTATCACATCCTTTATCAGTTCGCCCAGTGTCTTGGCATTATATATAAAACCGGTATCAGGAGCCGGCTCGCCTTTTATCGTCACATGCAGCTCATAATTATGGCCGTGCCAGTTGGCATTGGCACATTTGCCAAACACTTCTACGTTCTTAGCTTCCGACCAGCTTTCGTTAAATAATCTGTGAGCTGCATTAAAATGCTCCACACGCGTCAAATAAACCATTTTTTAAATTTATAGTGCAAAATTAACCCTCCGTATCGGTTTCACAAAAATGTGTTTAATTGCAGCATGAAGTTACTTGTAGCAGCCGCCACAGAAGCGGAGATAGGCATCTTTATGCAATACCTGCAACTGCAGGCCCTGCCCACAGGTCCTATGCAGTACCTTACCAAGCAGCAAAACAGCGTACAGGCCTGCATAACAGGGGTTGGCATGGTGGCTACAGCCTATAATCTTACCAGGGCATTGCAAAAAAGCAATTATGATATGGTATTGCAGGTGGGCGTAGGGGGGGCTTTTGACAGGACCTTAGAGCTAGGCAGTGTATATTTTATAACATCTGAGCAATATGGTGACCTGGGGGCTGAAGATCATTATAATTTTATAGATGTATTTGACCTGGGGCTGGAACAAGCAAATGTATATCCCTTTTCGGGTAAAAAACTGCAGACTCCTGATGCCCCGCTGCATGCCAAAATAGATCTGCCCAGGGTGAGCGGGCTTACCATCAATGCTGTAAGCGGCAGCGACTTTACCATAAAGCGCAGGGAGGAAAAGTATAACTGCCAGGTGGAGAGCATGGAAGGTGCGGCTTTTCATTATGTATGCCTGCAGGAGAAAGTGCCTTTTGCTCAGGTGCGCAGCATCAGTAATTATGTAGAGCCAAGGGACAAAAGTAAATGGCAAATGAAAGACGCAATTATAGCTTTAAACAAATGGCTGATAGATTTTTTAGAGACCATTTAACAGAGTTCCAAATTACCTTTACATACTCAAGAACCAATTTATGAAGTTGACGCTCGGTTTTAGCCCTTGTCCTAACGATACCTTTATTTTCGATGCGATGGTGAATAATAAAATAGACACCAAA
>JAFDXS010000246.1 GCA_018267795.1 Bacteroidota bacterium
ATATGCTATAGGCGCGGGTATGGCCCATTCACTGGACTATGGAGACAATTTCCTGAGCGTATATACGACTAATTGCTACCGCGAAATGTATCGCTTCCTCGAAGCCCATTTCGAGCAGGTGCATCCGTCTAATGAGCGCCCTGATTTTCATACCAGTGCATACCTTGGCGATCTGCTGGTTACCTCATATTCGCTTCATAGCCGCAACCGCAGGTTTGGTGCTATGCTGGGTAAAGGATACTCGGTACAGGCCGCTACGCTTGAGATGAACATGGTGGCCGAGGGCTACTATGCTGCACGCGGCATGCAGTCCATATCAAAATCATTCTCTATCGACATTCCGATAGCAAGCTTTATATACAAAGTGCTCTGGGAAAACATGAATCCTTCGGACATGTTCCTAAGGCTGGAAAAATTATTGTCCTAGCATCATGAACACAAATGAAAATGGCCTGCAATTGCAGGCCATTTTCATAATGCTATCAAGAGCGTTATTCTCTTATGTCCATTTCTTTAATCAGGTTCTTAGCATGCCCCATCTTATCTATGAGGAATAGTATGTAGCGAACATCGCAAACTATTGTTCTTTTATACTTTTTATCAAATGCTATATCGCCGCTCATTGCCTCCCAGTTGCCATCAAATGCAGCCCCTATCAATTCTCCATTTGCGTTTATCACAGGGCTACCGGAGTTGCCACCTGTTATGTCATTATTGGTAATAAAGCAAGTATGTAAGGTACCGTCCTCGTCAGCATAGCGGCCATAGTCCTTTTTCTTGTACAGGTCTATCAGTTGCTGTGGCACATCAAATTCATCACTACCGGGCTTGTATTTAGCCATCAGGCCATCAAGGGTGGTAAAGTAATTGTAGTGCACGGCATCCTGCGGATCGTAACTAAGCACTTTGCCATAAGTAATACGCATAGTAGAGTTAGCATCAGGATAGAATAGTTTACCCTGCTTCATTTCCATGAGGCCTTTTATGTATTCTTTGCTTAGCTCTTTTTTCTGGTTAGAGAATGCTTCTACTTTAGGCAGATAGTTCTTAGTAAAGTTATCTACATAGCTCATTGCATATTCGGCTGCAGCGTCTTTATCTATTTTCTCCACACTTGGTGCATCGCAAAAAGCATTGAATTTCACGCTATCAATGAGGAAGGTATTATTAAAAACATAAGCAGTATAGTCTTCGTATGTCTTATCTGAATTGTACTTACCAAACTTCTTAAAGATCACCTTCTGATAAATATCGGGTAATTGTGGTTTAGGCACTTCATCGTAATACATCTTGGTCATTTGCGCCATCATGTCTTTTTCAGTTCCATAGTCAAACTCTTTCATTATGGCCCGGCGTCCTGTTTTCAGTGCAGTTATATACTTCTTCAGAGAGTCCTGGTTGTTATCTTTCTTTTCCAGCCATTTGCGCAGTGGCTCTAAGCTGCTGCCAAGGCGGGCTACAGCAGATGAGCGAAAACATTCGCCATAATAAACTGCATGCTTTGCGTAAGGTGTATATTCTGCATATATCTTTTCATAACGATCCATCAATCCAGCATCATAGTTATTCTCACTTGCCCACTGTGTGAACTTCTCCTCCTGTTTCTTTTTCTTCTCTACTACATTCAGGCGTTTCAGTTGTTCTGTTTGCCCTATGAAGTATTTCCAGTAGTTAGCTATACGGGCATATAGTGAAGTGAGCTTCAGGTAAATGGTCTTGTCTTCTGCCATGTGCTTGCGCATTATAGACAGGCGCAGGTCGCGGATGCTTACTATAGATGGGTTTACATCACGAATAGACAAGTCAACACCATAAGACACTTCATAACGGTTAGTGCGGCCTGGGTAGCCATATATCATTGCATAGTCGCCTTCATGTTCGCCCTTTATAGATACCGGTAAGAACTTTTTAGGTTTGTATGGTACATTAGTAGCCGCATAAGGTGCAGGCATATTGTCTTTGCCAGCGTATATACGGAACATAGAGAAATCTGACGTGTGGCGTGGCCACATCCAGTTATCAGTATCACCACCAAATTTACCCAGCGATTTTGGAGGGGTGCCTACAAGGCGCACATCCACATATCTTTTATAAACAAGTAATAATATCTGGTTGCCATTGAAATACTCTTTCACGTTGGCTACCGTGTATTTATCCTTACCCGTTTCCCTGTCCTCTATCTTCTTGCTTATCTCTGCAAATTTCTTATTGTATTCTTCGCCTTTTGCGTTACCTACAGCCTTCATTACTTCGTCCGTTACATCTTCCATCTTCTGTAAGAAAATAACCGTAACACCCGGTGCAGGCAATTCTTCAGACATATTGTGTGCCCAAAAGCCATTATCAAGGTAGTTCTTCTCTACGGTGCTCAAGCCTGCTATTGCGTCATAGCCACAGTGGTGGTTGGTAAGCAGCAAGCCGTTATCAGAAATTACCTCGGCGGTACAGCCACCGGCAAACTGTACTATGGCATCTTTCAGGCTGGCATGGTTAATACTATACAGGTCGTCCTTGCTCAACTTAAGACCCAGGCGCTGCATCTCATCGTAGTTTTTACCTATGAGCATAGGTACCCACATACCCTCATCTGCACGTGCAGGCAACATGAGTGCTACTGCAAAAAGAGATAATAGAAATTTTTTCATCCGTTTTTTGAATTATGGGCACAAAAGTATTCAAATACTACCGAACGCCATAACCCCCATTGGGGTGAAGTTTTGTATTATATTATAGAAAATCGCTATTGTATCTCTAATTTCATAAGAAAATCGTTCTGTAAGTCGTTTCCGAGTTTAAAGACGTGTTGGCCAAATTTGACGAAACCCATCTTTTCATAAAAGCGTATAGCCTTAGCGTTATGTTCCCACACACCGAGCCATATAATGCTATACCCTTCTTTTTGTGCTATTTCGGCACAAGCATTTATAAGCCCATACCCTATCTTTTGTCCCTGATATTTGCCATATACATACAAGCGTTCTATTTCAAAATAATTTTCCCCGGCAAGTTCTTCACATACATTCCTCGTGCTTATTTTCACATAACCGACAGGCTCATTATCCAAGGTGGCAATAAATTGACGGGAGCCATTCTCGCTTAACTCATTCAATATCGCTTCTTCGCTGTAGGTTTCCTTTATGTATTGCTGCATATTTTCTTCAGTGTTGTATACGGCGTAGGTTTCATAAAATATCTCAGCACCCATTTTGCTTAGCACTTCTACATCATCTTTGCTTGCTATTCTTATAATAAGCTCCATTAAATCTCGCTTAGCCTTTGTAATTAATGATCATAAGGATGCCGAAACATATAATCATGCAGATAGAGGATATTTTGTTCATAAACATAGTATGCCGATAGTCTGCAAATTTTCTATTACCTAATGTCTTTCTCAGCCAATAAGTATAATATACTACGATAGGCGAGAGACAAACAAGAAATACGTAAAAGTGACTGATGTTATAGTACTGCACAAAATAACCCCAGGCAATGACAGCCGCCAGGAAAAATAACACTCCTGCTAATACAAATGTGCCTATTATACCAAGTTTATAGCTTATGGTTATATCTCCGCGGGCACTATCTTCCTCATGCTGGTATATTTGGGTAAAGGGGTAGGATGCTCCAATAAACAAAGTAGCTATGAGCATACACAATAAGTTCTTTGTAGTGAACCATTGCAGGCTTACCATGTTTTCAGCTGCCATGTTGCCTATCAAAAAAGTATAGCCGCCCTGAAAAAACGCTACGGATATCCAACCCAGATAAGTATATTTTTTCAGCCTTATGCCGTACCAGCTATATGCTTTGGAAAAAGCCACATAACCAGCAAGAACGAGTGTTAACTTCCAGCCGGCCAATAAACAGAAGAGCAAACCTATGCTATCCACTATTATACTTGCATAGTAAAGCTTCTTTGTTACAGGCGGTGGCTTCTCAAGCCCACCAATACTTCCTTCATCTTTATCCATATAACTGTTATAGATGTTACTGCCCGGATAAACAAAGAAATGAAGCGCAATAAAAACTATAATAATGCTATTGGCATGAAAATTAAGCGCTTGACTAATACCGAAGAAGAATACAGGCAGAAGAAAAAACGAAAATGGAAGCCTGAGGTGCAATATGGTAGCTCGGTCAAAGATTGAAACGATATTTAAATTATCTTTATTCAAATCAGAAGAGACTTATTATACGTAAATATAGGGCAGAATAGGTTATGACGAATTCTTTGATAAAAGCGATAGGCACAGCAGTTCCGGAGAACAAAATTTCACAGGAAGAACACTACTCTATTTTAGAGTCGGCCAATGGGATGAGCCGTGAAGAAAAGCTGCGATTGAGAAAAATATACAGCCGCAGTGGTATAGAATACCGCCACAGTGTACTTGATGAATTTGGCAAAAACGATCAGCCTGAAAATGTACTTTTTCATCCAGCGGGGCTGGAGCCAGCTACAACTGTGAGCAAACGCATGGAGCTGTATGAAATGCACGCCGCTGACCTGTGCGAAAAAGCCATAAAAGAATGTTTCTCCATACTTCCCGAACTTAAAGCTACTGACATTACACACATTGTCACCTTTAGCTGCACCGGTATGTTTGCCCCCGGTGTTGATATTCAGTTAGTTGAACGTTTTGGTATGAACCGAAGTGTAGAACGGACCTGTGTCAATTTCA
>JAFDXS010000247.1 GCA_018267795.1 Bacteroidota bacterium
ATAATAGCTACCACATATTTTGGCATTAGTGAAGAAGGGAACTGGGAAGGGACTAATATTCTGCATGTGGCAATACCATTGGCCGATGTGGCAGAAAGGGTAAATAAGCCATTACAAGAAGTAGCAGAACACATAAAAAAGCTTAGTAAAAAACTGTTTGAGCAGCGTGCCTTGAGGATACGACCGCTAACCGATGATAAAAGCCTGCTATCATGGAATGCACTGATGAATATTGCATTGACAAGGGCCGCCGTGGCACTGGATGAGGAGCAATATTTACAGCAGGCAGAAGAGCACATGCAATGGATGCTGAATAACTTCATTGTAAATGACATGCTCATGCATGCATGGAAGCAAGGGAAAGCCCGCATAGCAGCCAAGCTTGATGATTATGCCTACCTGGTGCAAGCCTTACTGCAATTAGGCTCCGTGAGTGGCAATAATAACTACCTGCTGGAAGCTAACAAATGGATAGAAATTACCATAACAGATTTTATACATGAGAGCGGCAACTTCTTCTATTATACATCTATCAGGCAAACGGATATACCTGTGCGCAAAGTAGATATGTATGACGGTGCGCTGCCATCCGCAAACGCAGTAATGACGCACAATCTGCTGCTTGCGGGCTTATGCATGGAGAATAGCGAATGGATGGAACATGCGCTCTACATGCTGCAAAAGATGAGTGATACAGCCATGCGTTATACCTACTCATTTGGCTATTGGAGTATCTTGTTGCAGCGATATGCTGCAAATATGAAAGTTGCTGTATGCACAGGGAAGGGAGCAGCAAAGCTTGCCAAAGAGCTAAGAAATAGCTTTATACCACATTGTTTCATAGTCACTTCAGAAAAAGAAATATTTGATATTCCTGTAGTTAGGGAGAAATTTTTAACTGATGGATTGCTTATATTTGTTTGTACACAGCAGTCATGCTTATCACCCGTAACCAATGCAGCAGAAGCGCTGCAACTAATTCAGCTATGAAAACAACAGAGGTTAAAGGCTTTACGCAAATAGCTCTTTGTACTAAAAAACTTAACATTTTTTTTTTTGACGCTTGCATTTTTGGAAAAAACTTTAAATATTGTGCATCGGTTATATAGTAAATGATTGCTCTTAACCAATAATTTTTAGTTTATTTGCCTAATTGCAAAAAAATAATAACAGTAGTATGAAACAACTTTCCCTGAAGATCTCGGCTGTAGCATTACTCGCACTAGCTGCAAGCTGTGGAAAATCGGGTTCTGGAGGCCAATTGGTAGGAGATCCGACGACTCTGAACTATAAGGCTCCTGTACCTTTAGGTATGGTGTGGGTCCCTTCTGGTGTTTTGAAAATGGGCGCAAGCGACCAAGACGTGCGTGCAAAAAATGACGCGCAGATTCGCTCCGTACAGATGACGGGTTTCTACATGGACGCAACCGAAATATCTAATGCGGAATATCGCCAGTTCACTGACTGGGTACGCGACTCTATGGCCCATGTGCAGCTTGGCGATTTCATCGACAACGCAGATGGTACACAGCGTGTGGATATGAGAAAGCGTATCAACTGGCGCGATCAGGACCTGCAGGATCAATTGTCTAGCTTCTATATTCCTGCTGAGCAATCAGGCTGGGGTAAGAAAGAATTTGACAACAGCAAGCTCGTTTACCACTACGAAACATTTAACTACGAAGACGCTGCCAGAAACCCTGACCAGCCTCGTACAAGCTTCATCAGCAAAAATGATGTGAAGGTTTACCCTGATACTACTGTATGGGTTCGCCAGTTCTCATATTCATATAACGAACCTATTGCATTGCAGTATAACTGGTTCCCTGCGTTCAACAACTACCCTGTGGTAGGTGTTAACTTCAACCAGGCAAATGCATTCTGCGATTGGCGTACACATCTCTGGAAATCAGAGCGTGATAAGAGCAAGATGTATACAGAAGGTGAATTCCGTCTGCCAAATGAAATGCAGTGGGAATGGGCAGCTCGCGGCGGTCGCAACGAAGCTCCTTACCCATGGGGTGGTCCATATCTGGTTAACAAGAAAGGTTGTTACCTGGCTAACTTCAAACCACTGCGCGGCAACTACGCTGCGGATGGTGGTCTGTACACTGTACCTGTAAATAAATACTGGCCTAACGATTATGGTCTGTATAATATGGCTGGCAACGTGTCTGAGTGGACAAGCTCTACTTACTATCAGAGCGCTTACGGAACTGTTGCAGACATGAACCCTGAAATAGAACGTAAGATGGCTGCAAACGATCCTCAGTGGCTGAAACGTAAAGTAATACGTGGTGGCAGCTGGCGCGACGTAGCATTCTACCTGCAGGTAAGTACACGCGACTATGAATTTGCTGATACATCAAAAGCATACATTGGTTTCCGTTGTATTTATCAGGAAATAGCCCAATCGCTTACCAACAGACGTACAATGCGTTAATTGGTGCTCTATTAAACTTTATTTCTTAATTTTTGTAAAGAAAAATAATATAAGAATATGAATTCTCTAGTGCTGTTTTCAGAAACCAAACAAGGTAAATATGCGAAGAACTTCGTGATTGGTATTGGTGCGTCAGTGGTGTTGTTGGGTGCGTTATTCAAAATTCAGCACTGGCCAGGTGCAGGCGTTATGCTTACTGCGGGTATGATCACCGAGGCTATCATCTTTGCGATGCTCGGTTTACTCCCACCTCATAAAGATTATTATTGGGAACGTTTTTATCCAAATCTGGATGAAAACCCACATGTAGAAGCATACCGCAAAGGCATAGCTTTCGATGGCCCTAAAGTATCTTCAAGCAAATCGCTTGATCAGATGCTGGAAGATGCAAACATCAATCCTGCTAACCTGCGCAAGCTTAATGAAAGCTTCCAGCGCTTTGGCCAGACTGTAGATCAGATAAAAGATATGAGTGAAGTAACTTCTGCTACCGGTGCATACTCTCAGAGCGCACGTGAAGCTGCTGATGCTTTATCTCAAATGAAATCAACTTTTGTTGGTGCTACACAAACAATGGCTTCATTTAATAATGCAGCAGAAGACACTACAAAATTCCACGAACAAGTAGTAGTTCTTTCAAGAAACCTAGGAACACTTAACCAGATATATGAAGTAGAACTTTCTGATGCTAATAACCATCTGAAAGCAATGAACAAATTCTACAGCAACCTGGTAAATGCTTCTGATGCAATGGCTACCAGCGCAGAAGACGCAAAAGCAGCTAAAGATCAGATAGGTCAGTTAGCTAAGAACTTAAGCACGCTGAACCAGATATATGGCAACATGCTATCTGCAATGCAGGGACGCTAATAGCAATCGGACTTAGATCGGTATTAACCCATCGGAAATAATTATTTTAATAATTTGAAATAGTAAAAGAATGTCTATACCTAAAGAGCCGCGGCAAATAATGATCAACCTAATGTACTTAGTGTTGACAGCATTGCTGGCCCTAAATGTATCTAATGAGATCCTGCATGCGTTCAAAGTGATCAATGAAAGCATTTCTAAATCCAATAAATCCATTGAGGATAAGAATGCGGTATTGTATCAGCAGATAGCAGAGAATGAAAAAGCTGCCGGACAGTATGATAAGGTGCACCCTTTCAAAATGAAGGCAGATGCTGCTAAAGCTGCTTCGGACTCAATGATTGCATACCTTAAGCAATGGAATGACAGGATTGTTAATGAGTCGGGTGGTAAGGATGAAAAAGGCGAAATTAAAAGAGAAGATAATATAGACGCCACAACGCTTTTACTTGTTGAAAGAAAAGGTGGAGATACCTTAAAGGCAAGAATCCAGGCAATGCGTAACCGTCTCCTTTCATTATTGACAGATGAGGATGCTAAAGCAATTGCGCCGCAAATGCCGTTGAAAGTAGAGGAGCCAACGAAATCCGATAACAACCCTACTGCTGACTGGAAAGTTATGTACTTCCATAACATGCCTACTATGGCGGCGGTAACATTGTTCTCTAAATTTCAGAACGACGTTCGCAACTCTGAAGCGCTTGTTGTAAATGCTCTCTTTAATGAAGCTCACCAGACAGAACTTAAATTCGATGCGCTTAAAGCAGTTGCTATACCTACTACTACTTATGCATTGGAAGGTCAGAAGATAGAAGGTAGCATCCTGATGGCTGCATACAATAAAAATCTTAACCCTACTGTATCTGCATCAGAAGGTCATGTTACAAAGACTGAAAACGGTGTAGCGTCATGGGAAACACAGGCACATGGTATAGGCTTGAAAACAGTAAAAGGTACTGTAAGCCTGGTAACACCAAGCGGAACCAAAACAGAACCATTTGAGTTTACCTACATGGTTGGTTCTACCGGTGCATCTATGCAGCTTGATAAGATGAACGTATTCTACATTGGTGTTCCAAACCCGGTTACAGTTAGTGCCGCAGGTTATTCACTGGAGGACGTTTATTTGAATATACCTGGTGCTACAATCACTGCGGGTACAGAAAAAGGTAAATACAATATCGCTGTAAATACTCCTGGTGAAATTACTGCGGGTATCATGGCGAAAGATAAATCTGCAGGCGGTGCAAAACAGGTTGGTGCAATGAAAGTTCGTGTGAAATTCATTCCTGATCCTGAAGCACAGCTGGGAGGTAAAAACAGCGGATGCTTGGCAAGTAACATCTTTAAAGTACAGAGTGGTAT
>JAFDXS010000248.1 GCA_018267795.1 Bacteroidota bacterium
CGGCCTGATGGGCATGGCTACTAATACTGATAATGAAGAACAGATACGCATGGAGTTTGACCGCTTGTATGCAGTGTTCAAGAATCTTTCACAATCATATTTTCTTGGCAAACAATATTTCTCGACAGTATCAATAGGCATGAGCAGTGATTATAATATAGCTATATCCGCTGGCGGAAATATGGTGCGTATAGGCAGTTTGCTTTTTGGAGAAAGAAAATATGCTTAATCAGTGTACTTTTCCAGCTGATAATAGCCAATACCTATTAAGGCGCAAATACCGCCGATAAACCACCACAGAAAATGAAATCCAAATCTTTCCGCAATTTCTGCTCCGGTACCCGGCCCTAATACCTGTGCCGCAGACCATGCTATAGAATATAATGCAGCGTATTGGCCTCTGTTATTATTAGACGATCTTCCTATCCAGAAGGTATTCATAAATGGCATGGAAAGCATTTCGCCAATAGTTGCCAACAACATAGCAAACACAGCTAGTATTCCTGCACCTGGTAATATATTGAACACGACAAATGATAAGCCAGTAAGCAATACGCCAAATACAATATAGTGCAGGCTTTTCCTTTTTCCCTCCAGCCTGGAAATAATAACCATCTCCAGCAGTGCAATAAGTATCCCGTTTAATGCCATTACAAAGCCAACAAATGTTTCAGTAAGGTGCATGTGCTTTACATAATATACAGGCAGGGTAGTAAAGAACTGAAAGAATGTATAAGCAAACAATACCGTGAGTATAACGAATACTATATATGGTTTGTCTTTATAGGCCGAGTTCTTTTTGTCTGGTGCCGTACGCTCATGCTTTTGTGGTGTGGCAGTGTTTTTTGCAGGTGATAATACACTGCGTAACAATAACGCGGCACCGATATTGGTTAGGCCATCTATCCAGAATAGCAGATGATAATTTCTTGCTGCTATAAAGCCTCCTAATGCACCACCTACAGACCAGCCAAGGTTTATAGCAAGTCGGTTCAGGGAGTACGATCTTGTTCTGTTCTCCTCTTTGCTGTAATGGGCTATCGCCGTGGAGTTAGCAGGGCGAAATGCATCATTCATCAGGCTCAGCAGGAAGGTAAAGAGGCATATCATAGGGTAGCTATGCATTTGACCCAGTATAAGGAACATAATGCCACCCAGCAGTAAAGCAAATAATTGAATCTGGTAGAAGCCAAACTTATCAGTGAGCTTACCGCCTATCAGGCTGCCGCAGATAGCTCCTGCACCAAATATAGACATGACAATGCCTGCCTGGCCTATTGTATAGTGCATGCTCCGGGTAAGGTACAGTGTCATGAATGGCACCACCATTGTGCCGCTCCTGTTTATAAGCATTACTAACGATAACCACCAGGTAGATGAGGACAGGCCTGTATAGGCATTTTTATATAAGGCAACAATCCTGTTCACAGTGAATGCAAATATATTAGTTGTTTTAGTTTGGTATTTTTATTTTAGCATTTATATTTTAATTGTTTTAGCATGTCATGTGCTATTACTTGTAAACCTCGCTAAATGATTGAAGCAATAAAAGACAGATGGTTGCTGATACTTGTGCTGTGTGTATTTATTATTTTCAAGATCCCTCACTTGCATTATCCCTTCTTCTGGGATGAGTCATGGTCTTATGAGCCAGGCGTAAAACTTATGTATCTGCATGGCCCCAGTCTTATGCCCAATGCTATTGATACATTTTATTCACGTGGGCATCCTTTACTCTTTTATGCGACGGCAGCCACATGGATGCGCCTTTTTGGTGATTCGCATTTTTCGCAACATACCTTCAGCCTGTTCGTATCTGTGCTGCTAATAATAAGCATGTACGAAGTATGTAACAAGCTTTTTAATAAAAGGGTGGCTATATTAAGTACACTCATTATATGCGTACAGGTCACCTTTTTTGTACAGGCATCTTTTGTTTTACCTGAAATAATGGTGGCGCTGCTGGTATTGCTTACGCTATACTTTTATGTGCGGGAAAAATATGTTCTTACATTTATCTTTTGCACTGCATTGCTCTATACCAAAGAAAGTGGGGTAGTGCTCGGCTTAATACTAGGCATACATTCTTTTATAAACCTTTTTAATAAACGAAAACTCCCGCAGCAACGCATAAGGCAATTTCTTTCCATACTCTGCTCAGGTTTAGCAATAGTGGGCTTCTTTCTCTTACAAAAATATCTTAACGGTTGGTTCTTTTTTCCTGAGCATTTAGGTATGATGACCTGGGAATGGGGTGCATTTTACGGGAAGGTTATTGGTTGTCTTGATTTCATATATTTTTGGGACTACAGATCGCATTTGTTTTTGTTTTTCCTGGCCTTGTCGTTAGCTGCAGCCATTAGTTTTAGGAATATAAAATATGCGGCGCCAATAATCCCCGCTATAGTTATTTACGTTATTGTACAGCAGTCTTTCCCATTTGTTTCGTCTAAATTGTTATTTGCATTTTTAGTTATTAGTTTTCTTGTTGGCGCTTACCTTTTTGTCACTTCGGATGAGTACAGCAATAGTAAGCAACGTACTTTTATTTATCTGGCATTCGCATTTGTTGTTTTATATCTCTGTTTCTGCGGTGTTAACTTCTATACTGCACGTTATAATATAGCGGCGTTGATAATTGTCATCATTCTTGCTGCATATTATTCCGAAATCTTGATTAGTAAACTGTTTGTTAGGTTGTATTATCCCGTTTTAATTGGCGCCATTTTCATTGGTCTATATGGCATAAAATATGACACAGGCATAGGAGATACTGACAGAGGGGCTTATGATGCCATGATAGTGGAAGAAAATGAAGTTAGTTACCTGGAAGATAATAATACGTACAATTATGCGATAGCTGCAGGTTCCTTTCAGGATAGAGAACATCTGGTAAAACCATTCACCGGATTTTTACATACAGCAAAAGTATTTACTAATGTAAACTGGGAAATAAATAACTCAACACAATATGTGATATTTGACAATATTGAACAGGATAATAGATACGACAGAATAAAAAATGATACTACATTTAAAATGGTATACCGCACTCAGAAAAACGAAGCTTGGGCCGAGATATATAAAAGGAAATAGAATTACTTATAGTCTTCAATAACTATATGGTCCTTGCAAAAGAAATATTCACGTACATCATTTGACGCTACTATTACCAGGCGGTCTTTGCTGTACTGTTCTATCCAGTTCCTGTATTGCTCTACGCCTTGCTGGTCAAGGTTAGAGCAGGGCTCATCCAGCAGTAGGATAGGTGTATCAGAGAAAATAGCCTGGGCAAGCTTCACTCTTTGCTTCATGCCCGAGGAGTAATCGCCTATAGGTTTGCTTTCTATAGATTGTAAACCTGTAATTGCAATGATGCTTTTTATATCCAGGCCCTGCAAAGGTTTTTTGAAGGAGAAATGAAATTCCAGGAACTCGTGCAGCGTTAGCTCTTCTACTATTTCCTGTCCGGGAGCAGTGAAGCTAATATGCGGAAATATTTTAGCCGCGTCTATTGAACTATTATCTGCAGTGCTATAGCTAACCTTACCTATAGAAGCCGATTGCATACCTGCAATAACACGCAGCAGGGTAGACTTACCACTACCATTAGGGCCCAGCAGCGCATAAGCACCGGGCCCGCTAAAGGAGTAGTTAATATCTTTAAATATCCAGTGCCGCTGAAAGCGTTTGCTTATATGCTCAAGAGATATCTTCATTGTGGCGACGGATATAGCCTTTCATTATGCCGCGTCCGGTTTCGCGTACAAAAGTAATAATCTCGTCACGTTCATCAGAAACAGGTATTTCTGTCTCTATAATGCTCAGCGCCTTTGATACGCTATAGCCACGCACAAAGAGTATGCGGTATATATCCAGTATGTGGTTGATTTTTTCTATTGAATAACCTCTTCTTTTCAGCCCTACGGAGTTTACACCAACATAAGACAATGGTTCACGAGCTGCTTTTACATACGGTGGTACATCTTTTCTTACCAGGGAACCTCCAGTGATGAATGAGTGCGAGCCAATGCGCACAAACTGATGAACAGCTGTAAGCCCTGCCAGCACTACGTAGTCGCCGACTATTATGTGGCCTGCAAGTGTAGTGTTATTAGAGAAAATACAATGATCGCCTATTTCGCAATCATGCGCTATATGCGTGTAGGCCATTATCAGGCAATTTTTACCTATCACGGTTTTGTTGCGATCTGATGTGCCTTTGTTTATAGTTACACATTCGCGAATGGTGGTATTATCACCTATTACGGTCAGTGTGTCTTCGCCTTTATACTTAAGGTCTTGTGGTATAGCCGAGATTACAGAGCTTGGGAATATTCTGCAGTTTTTGCCTATACGGGCGCCTTCCATTATAGTTACATTGGAGCCTATCCATGTACCTTCACCTATTTCCACGTTTTTGTGTACCGTGGTAAATGGGTCAATCTTCACATTTGGCGCTATTTTAGCGTCGGGATGTATATACGTAAGTGGGTGGATCATTTTTTATCTTTTCTAACGATTTGTGCTACCAGTTCCGCTTCGGTAGCTAGTTTGTTGCCTACGTAGGCAGTACCACGCATTTCACATATACCACGACGAATAGGGTTCAGAAGCTCCAGCTTTAAGATCAGGGTATCACCCGGTCTCACTATTTGTT
>JAFDXS010000249.1 GCA_018267795.1 Bacteroidota bacterium
AAAAAGAATTAATTGCTTTCAAAATTTTGGTTCAATAGTATGCATGTTATTTCACAATATCATCTAGCATTTCTATTATCCTTTTAGAATCGTTAAAATATGCAACAACACTTGAATAACTAACTGCGGGATTGCCTCCATGAGCAAACATATTTCGGGCATCATTTAATGAACTCAACGATGCCTCTATTCGACTTTTGTCGGGTTCACTATTTAATTTAGCTTTAAAATCGTCATTCCATTTTTCATCAAATTGTCTTAAACTTTTACATATATTCGCTTTACTTGGATTCATCGAACTATTCGAAAAATTATTTTGAATATAGTTTTTTGCTTGGCGCGGAAGAGAATTGTGAAAATCAGATATTATCACTTTAAAACAATATTCTATTGTTCCACAGCATTTTATTATTGCATAGTTAGTTAAAAATGGGACAATTGGGTTAGCCTGCCCCATCACGTCAATTATTTTTTGCATTTTATCCAACTCCTGCGCGCAGTCGTTTAAGCTACTATCTGCAGTCAGATTATTCATACTATAAATTATACAAATATTTCAGAGCAAGTTTTACTCTGCCATTAATATGTTCAAGTTTCATTGTCCCCTGTGTAGAATATTCTCTAAATTTCTCGTCCTTTAGTAGTTGTAGGCGTTTACTCTCAATATTTTTTGAAATATCAACGTCCTGTGAAATCGCTATAGATGTTGCTATCATTATTGAATCATAAATAGTTGGATAAAACCGCTTTCGAATAGTAGTTAGATCATTTGATTGGACATTATAAAATGCATTTTCCCCAAACTGATCAAAAGCTGCGATTATGGTTTTATTAAAGTCATCTCGAAATTTACTAACAGTATTGGGGTCATTATTTGACTTATTCCCCATATACTCATTTAATAGTTTTTTAAGAGAAATACTGCCCTTACTAATATTTTTTTCATATTCTTCCTTTAAGGCAAAAAAGCGCAGTATAAACTCTAGGTCCCTCATGCGGGAATCCTCTTTGAGATTTCCAAAAAGGGTGCGCCATGTATAATTTTTATTTAATTCAAAAAGTAGACTATTCAAATTACCTTGGTAAACACAATTTCTGATTTCTTGTGGCATTAATGATTTGCCACTAGTATTTATTCTTTCAAAAATTTGATAGAGACTTGTATCGTCATCTTTGGGCTTTTTTTGTTCAAATATTATAGCGTGTATAGTTGTAGTCTTTAATTTTCGTTGTTCTGATTCTGATAATTGTGAGTATGCCTTTCCTTTCCATCGGTGGTTAATTTTTCCATTAATATTTGAAAGATTAAAAACAGAATTATCTCCAGTCCAAATTCCTTTAATGAAATCACTAACGGTCATAAGTCTTTGATAACCATCAATTATCAACATTTTGTTATCTTCTGTTTTAGCTAAAAAAATGCTGGGGATTGGAAGGCCTAGCAAAATAGAGTCAATGAACCTACTGGCTTCCGACTTTTCCCAAACATACTTTCTTTGTAGTTCTGGCTTAACAAGATCATTATCGTCATACATGGATACCAGTTCACGAAAAGAATAATCTGCTCCCCACGAGCTTATATTATACAGATCATCATTAACATAACTGTCTTGACTTTCTTCAGGGATTATTTCGATATTTTTTTCTAATTCTTCCATTACAGTTTACATTTAACTTAGGCCATGTGTATAAGCTAATAACTTGTAAATGTATTTATTAAAAATTAAATCAAGATCAAACAGAAGTAATAATTACTTGAATTTATTACTGTTAGATTAATGAATACGAATTACTGTAAAAGACTCTTAATTACTTTAATATTACGCTGAATACCCTGATACTTAGGTCGGATAAGCGGAGAGTTTTTGAATATTTTGCGGAAAGCTTCTTCGGTCATTGCTTCCCATTCTGCGAGGGACAGGTTTAATATTTCTGGTATAGGGGTGAATGCTGATTCTGTGTTGGGTTTTGAAAAGCGATTCCAGGGGCAGACGTCCTGGCAGATGTCACAGCCGAATGCCCAGCCTTCCATTTTTTTACTAAGGTCTGTAGGTATCAATGCATCTTTCAATTCTATGGTGAGATAGGAGATACATTTGCTTCCGTCTATTTCGCCGGGGGCAACTATGGCTTGTGTGGGGCATGCATCGAGGCAACGGGTGCAGGTGCCGCAATGGTCTGTAGTGAAGGGAGCGTCTGCAACCAGGTCGAGATCCGTAATGAGTGTGGCGATGAAAAAGAAGGAGCCGAGTTGCTTGCTGAGCAGGTTGCCATTCTTACCAATCCAGCCGAGGCCGCTGCGTACTGCCCAGCTGCGCTCAAGGACAGGAGCACTATCCACAAAGCCACGTCCGTTCACTTCGCCAATGTTCTCTTTTATAAAAGCAAGCAATTGATTGAGCTTATCGCGGATGACATAATGATAGTCGGTGCCCCAGGCGTACTTTGCTATCTTAGGTGCATCGGGCTGTTGCTGCTGAGTGGGAAAATAATTGAGCGTGAGCGTGATAACAGACTTTGCACCGGGCACTAATTTTCGAGGATCGGTGCGGAGATCAAAATAACGCTCCATATATTGCATCTTTCCCTGATGGCCTTTATTAAGCCAGGTCTCCAGTCGCCGTGCATCATCATCCAGCTGCATAGCAATAGCAATACCACAGGCTTCGAAACCCAGTCGCGCTGCTTCCTGCTTTATTAATGCCGTATGTCTTTCTGCTGTGGTCAATTATTTAGCTGTATTCTTTATGGCCTTCACCATTACACCACGAATTTCCGAAAGTCTTTGCACATATTGTGCGGCATGGCTGCGCGGAATACCCGCTTCTATAGCACAAAACAATTGAAGGTCTTGTTTGTAGATGGTTGCCTCGCTTTGCTTCAACAAATGAAGCACTTCATTCATTACCGGGTAATCGAAATTGATATCAACCCTGTCCTCAATCCATTTTTCTGTAAGCGGAGCATTGGCTAAGGCATCAGCAGTGGCTGTTTTATAAGCATTGATGAGGCCGGGAACCCCAAGCAATGTGCCACCAAAATAGCGAACAACAACAACCAGTACATTTATAAGACCTGCACTATCTATCTGCCCAAGAATAGGACGGCCTGCACTGCCGGAAGGTTCACCATCATCGACCGCGCGATATTCCAAACCATCAGTACCCAAGCGATAGGCATAGCAATGATGATTGGCCTTAGGGTGCTCTTTCTTCAGCGCCTGTACTTTTTCCTTTACATCCTGCACAGTAAGCACCGGATAGGCAAAGGCAATGAACCTGCTGCCGCGGTCCTTGAACTCGGCAGTGGCGGCGGCAGCAAGTGTTTTATATTTAAATGACTCTTCCATGCATGTCAGCAAAAGCAATGAGTAAAATAGCAGCTATGGCCATAACAATGCCTATAGCGCGTGAAACAGTAATTTTTTCTTTAAAGAATAATATAGCCATAAGCGTGGAAGCTACCACTATGGCAATGTTATTGACCGGGATAATGGCAGAGCTCTGAAGGAAATTGGTATTGAGCATGCGAATGAGAAAGTATATGGAGAAGTAGTTAGGAATACCTACACAAATACCCGCTATGAGATTTCGCCAATGCAGCTTTATTTTCTTTAACAAGGCAAGCACTATAATTAATATAATACCCACACTGCCTGCAGCTGCAAAAGCATGTATTGTAAACGCGGCCTGCACATCAGCAGTTGGTAAATAATTGTGCTCCACATATTTTACCAGGGTATCGAGCAGACCACTGCCAACAAATAACAGGACAGGCCAAAAAAGATTAGGGATTTTATTAGTCTCATCTTTAACGCGCGTGCTGAGATATACGGCAGGTAAGGCAATCAATATGCCTATTATTTTACCTGCATTG
Source organism: Bacteroidota bacterium (assembly GCA_018267795.1). Lineage (GTDB taxonomy): Bacteria > Bacteroidota > Bacteroidia > Chitinophagales > Chitinophagaceae > SZAS-30. Next base: position 3,877 of record JAFDXS010000249.1, read on the forward strand.
GCATGCTCGTGATATAGTATAAGTGAGAAGCAAACGGGAATAACCAGAGAAAGCTTATTGGCAACTGTAGTAGTAGTAATGCCATCGACACGAGTGCAATAAGCGAGTAAATTGAAAATGGAAATAAAACCGCAACCCATAAGTAAGGCCCATACAAACCAATTGCTGTGCAGGCTGGCATTGCCAATAGTATTGTGACCAAGATAAATGCTGCCTGTGATGACGCAGACCCAATAGTTGACCACGATAGTCTGCAATGCATCGATCTTATATTTAGCGAACAGCTTCATTTCGGCAGAAAGAAGCGTATTCAACAAAACGACGAGCACCAAATAAAACATCTGCTAAAATTTACAATTCCATGCCGGGCACATATTTATATGCGCTCTTGTTGTTTACAAAAACGTTTAGTTTGTCGGTAGCTATATCGGTAGTAAAAGCGAGTGCAGCATTATTTAATACAGGCGATAGGATGCTGCCATTGGGTAAGGTTACCTGCCCGGTGAGGATACGTGCTTCATCCCACAAGTCTTGTGCAATAAAAGTGTTTAATAGCTTTTCGCCTCCTTCTACTATCAATGAAAGAATATTCGCCTCATGCAGCCGCTGCAATAATGTGGGAATGAGCGTTTCATCAAACCTCAACCTTATAAAAGATATATGTTCTTCATCGCCCCCTTTATGCTCATTAACTATCCAGGTACGAGCTTCAGGTTTGTATAAATTATGCGTATGCGATAACTGAAGCTTTCTGTCGAGCACGATACGTAAAGGTTG
>JAFDXS010000024.1 GCA_018267795.1 Bacteroidota bacterium
CCACGACCTTTACCTACGTGCATTTCGATCTGGAAAGTAGTACCAGGCTCCATGCTGCAGATAACAAGTTCAGGATTCATTACCTGGAAGTTAGGAAGGCCTTCGCCTATCATACCTGCAGTAAATGTTTCCTTTCCTTTTATGGTAAGTTCTACCTTATCGCTAGTAATATCACTATCACCAACTTTCTTCAGGCGCACCTGTTTCAAGTTAAGAATGATCTCAGTCACATCTTCCAACACACCTTTAATTGTTGCAAATTCATGATCTGCACCAGCTATTTTGATAGCAGTGATTGCATAGCCTTCAAGTGAAGAAAGCAATACGCGGCGCAGTGCATTACCAATGGTAACACCGAAGCCGGGCTCCAGAGGACGGAATTCGAAAAGAGCTTCAAAATCATTCGCTTTCTGAAGTGCTATCTTATCCGGTTTTTGGAAATTCAATATAGCCATATTGAGGTTTTTGAATTTTTACTTAGTTATTTAAACTTTATGATCTGCTTTTTATTATACGAGCCTTAAAAAAGAAGGATAAATATAAGAATAAAAGCCTATCAAAAAACGACCAAAGCGTCCCGTTGAAGGGACGCTCTTTTTTATTACTTAGAGTACAATTCGACGATCAACTGTTCCTTGATGTTCTCCGGAACGCTCTCACGCTCAGGGTGTGCGATGTATGTACCTTTCATATCTTTTTCATTCCAGTCAACCCAGTTGATCTTCTGGTTCTTACCGCGGATCATGCTGGTAACTGTAGTATTTGCTTTGCTCTTAGGCTTCAGCTCAATCAGGTCACCCGGTTTCAGGCTGTAAGAAGGGATGTTAACCACTTCGCCATTTACCATGATGTGCTTGTGAGAAACCAGCTGGCGGGCAGCGGGACGAGTAGGAGCAATACCTAAACGGTAAACTGCATTGTCCAGACGTGCTTCAAGCAGCTTGATAAGGTTTTCACCAGTAGCGCCTTTTAAGCGAGAAGCTTCAACATATGTATTGCGGAATTGTTTTTCCAGCAAGCCATAAGTGTATTTAGCTTTTTGTTTTTCCTTCAACTGCACAGCGTACTCACTAGGAGTTTTGCGCTTGCGGGTAGGGCCATGCTGACCCGGAGGGTTGCTATTCTTAGAAAGGCTTTTGCCTGATCCCAGAATAGGCTCGCCGAAAATACGGCAGATTCTGTTTTTTGGTCCTGTATAACGTGCCATGACGATTTTTTGTTTAACTGCCCCGTCTCATTTAAAAATCGTAAAAGCCGATCCGAGACAGTTTATTATGAATAAAAATGAATACTATAATTGATTAAACTCTGCGTTTTTTAGCAGGACGACAACCGTTGTGCGGCAAAGGAGTAACGTCTTTGATAGAAGTAACTTCGATACCGTTATTGTTGAGAGAGCGGATAGCGCCTTCACGACCAGAACCTGGTCCTTTAACGTAAACGTCTGCTTTTTTCATACCAGCGTCTGTAGCTACTTTAGCACATTCCTGAGCTGCCATCTGGGCTGCGTAAGGAGTGTTTTTCTTAGAACCACGGAAACCCATTTTACCAGCAGAAGACCAGGAGATAACCTGACCAGACTTGTTGGTAATGCTGATGATGATGTTGTTAAAAGTGGCGTTGATATGCACATCGCCGTGTGTATCCACTTTTACTACGCGCTTTTTTGCAGCGGTTTTAGCTGAACCTTGTTGTTGGGCTTTTGCCATTTTACTTTTAAAATAAGGTAGTCAAACAATAAATAAGTTGGCATTAGCCAACCCAAAGCCACTCCTCCACGCTGCACCTCAGCGGATCCGGCAGTGGCCCTGATTTTACTTCTTAGGTGCTTTCTTCTTACCTGCAACTGTACGACGCTTACCTTTACGAGTACGGCTGTTAGTACGAGTACGCTGACCGCGTAAAGGAAGACCTTTACGGTGACGCACGCCGCGATAACAAGCAATATCCATAAGGCGCTTGATGTTCATTTGCACTTCAGAACGCAACTGACCTTCCACTTTGAACTCAGTGGTGATGATGTTACGGATAGCATTCAGGTCCTCATCATTCCAGTCTGCAGCTTTTTTATCATAATTGATGTTAGCTTTATCCAGAATGTACTGAGCTGTGCTACGGCCAATACCGTAGATGTAAGTGAGCGCTATCTCACCACGTTTGTTTTTTGGAAGATCAATACCAGCTATACGAGCCATTAATATTGAATATTTAGATTTTAATAATTAATTACCCTTGTCTTTGTTTAAAGCGCGGATTCTTTTTGTTTATGATGTACAGTTTACCCTTGCGGCGTACAATCTTGCAATCGGCACTGCGCTTTTTTATTGCTGCTCTAACCTTCATGACTGGTTAATTTATGTTGTTTTATTTATAACGATATATGATACGGCCGCGACTTAAATCGTACGGGCTCATTTCTACTCCTACTTTATCACCAGGGAGGATACGAATGTAGTGCATGCGCATTTTACCTGATATTGTAGCCAATATTTCGTGTCCGTTTTCGAGGCGAACGCGGAACATGGCGTTTGACAGAGCTTCAATGATTGTTCCGTCCTGTTTGATTAAAGACTGTTTAGCCATATTTTAAAAGGACTGCAAAGGTAATGAAAAAGTTTTTATTTATTAAAAAAAATAAAGGAAATATACGCCCTAATCATTTTAAGGGTCAATAAGTACCTAAAGCAGGGCTGGCAAGGCTATAATATATAAAGACATGCACTTTGCGCATGTCTTTATATTAAATATTTAACAAATAACTAAACCAATTCGGCAGCAGTGAGCGTTTTGGCCCAGGCCAGCAAAGACGGATATTGCTCGTCAATGAGATCGTGCGGGAGGGCGAAAGGCTCATGCTTGGTAGTAAGAAATACCGTGTGCATAGCAAGGCGTTTGCCAAACTCCATGTCCGTAACGCTGTTACCTACTATTATACTGCGTTTAAAGTCAATTTCAGGGAAATCCTGCTTGGCCTGCATGGCCATACCTACATTAGGCTTACGATTGTGGTCATCATCGGAAACTGCCGTGCAGCAATATATCTTGTCTATGCGGCCGCCGCCGTCAATTACAGATTGAGACATGTGGGTGTTAATATCTTTAAGCACATCGAAGGTCATAATACCTCGTCCCACACCGCGCTGATTGCTCACTACAACAATGTTTCCAAATATATCAGATAAAGAACGCAAAGCCTGAAGCGCCCCGTCACAAAATTGAAATTCATCCCAGCTTGTAACGTAAGACCCTACCGTTTCCACATTTATCACTCCATCACGATCAAGGAATAATGTCCAGTTTTTGTCTACTTGTCCACCAACATTAAAGGGGTTCATGTCCATAATAAATTTTAAAAAAGTTGTTCTTCTACCAATTGGCATATTGCATGTCCAATAGTGATGTGGGCCTCTTGTATCCTCGGGGTATCGGTACTGGGTACGTTAATCAAATAATCGCATATATCTTTCATCTTTCCGCCAGTCTCTCCTGTAAAACATGCAGTAATCATACCAATTTCTTTTGCCTGCTCTATAGCTTTAATAATATTAACAGAATTGCCTGATGTGCTAAGACCTATAAGGACGTCACCCGGCCTTCCCATTCCCTTTACCATTCTACTATAGACAACATCATAACCATAATCGTTGGCTACCGCTGTTATATACGAAGTATTGCAGTGTAAAGCTTCTGAAGGCAGCGGATCTCTATCTGTATAGAAACGGCCGCTGAACTCTGCTGCTATGTGTTGCGCATCTGCCGCACTGCCGCCATTACCACAAAGAAGTACTTTATTCCCATTTTTGAAAGCCTTAGCAATCGCGCCGGTCAACTGCTCCACTCTCTCTAATAAGGACGTATCGTTGAGTACTTTTTCCTTGGTATCGATGGAAGATTTAATTATATTTTTTATTTTTTGCTGCATAGTATATGTTCTCAAAAATACAAAGCGTGCGCTATAAACGCACGCTATAAAAACGTTTTTTATCCACCGTATATTGTGTATAAGTAACTTAGATAACCAACATAGCATCCCCGTAGCTAAAGAAACGGTATTTTTCTTTAATAGCGGTATGGTAAGCCTCCATAGTAAGATCGTAGCCTGCAAAAGCACAAACCATGATAAGCAGGCTTGTCTTAGGCAGATGGAAATTAGTTATTAATGAATTGGCTATAGAGAAATCGTATGGCGGATGGATAAATAAGTTGGTCCAGCCTTCTTCCGGTTTCAGCAAACCCTGAGCAGTAACCGAACTTTCTACGGCACGCATGGTAGTAGTACCTACGGAGCAGATGTTGCGGTTTTCAGCTTTAGCTTTATTTACTATATGAGCGGCATATTCATCGACCTTAAAGTATTCAGCATCCATTTTATGCTTTGAAAGATCCTCCACTTCGATAGGACGGAAAGTGCCCAGACCTGTGTGCAAGGTCACTTCTGCAAATTTAACACCTACTATCTCCAGGCGCTTAATCAACTCGCGGCTGAAGTGCAGGCCGGCAGTAGGGGCAGCTACAGCTCCCTCGTACTTGGCATATACAGTCTGATAGCGTTCTTTATCTTCCTCTTCAGGCTTGCGCTTAATATATTTAGGCAATGGCGTTTCGCCTAAAGTTTCGAGCATAGCTTTGAAAGCATTGTCATCGCCATCAAACAGGAAACGGATGGTACGGCCGCGGGAAGTAGTATTGTCTATTACCTCAGCTACCAGCTCATCATTATCACCAAAGTATAATTTATTACCAACGCGAATTTTACGGGCAGGATCAACGATCACATCCCATAGGCGGTTTGGCTTATTCAGTTCGCGCAGCAGGAACACTTCAATCTTAGCACCGGTCTTTTCTTTGCGGCCGTAAAGACGGGCAGGAAACACCTTGGTGTTATTCACTATCATTACATCCTTATCATTGTAAAAGCCAAGAACGTCTTTGAAAGTTTTATGTTCAATCTTGCCAGTATCGCGATGCACCACCATCAAACGGCTTTCTTCACGTGTCTTAGCAGGATGTTGGGCAATGAGATTTAATGGTAAGTCGAATTTGAACTGCGACAACTTCATATTTGGAAGCGATGTTTAAAAGTGTGCAAAGTTAGACAAAAATAGCATACTAAGGTACCGAATAAAAGCACTCGAACACATAATAAAAACAACATTATATTTAAATCTTAATCAAACAAGTCTATTTTGCTGACCACCGGTAATTTTGCGTCTTGCTTTTGTTCAGTAATTTTACCTAAATAAATTAAGTGCATGGGTATTGCAGACAAATTATTTAAGATGAAACAGGAAGCATCAGCAGCTAATCTAAAGGCCGGACAGGACTTTTTAGCTGCTAATAAACAAAGAGCGGGCGTAACAGAACTACCGAGCGGCCTACAATATGAAATACTGGTAGCTGGCAGTGGTGAAAAACCAACTGCTTTTAATAACGTGAGCTGCCATTATCATGGCACGCTGATAGACGGAACTGTATTTGACAGCTCGGTAAAACGCGGACAACCTGCCAGCTTTCCGCTGAACATGGTGATAAAAGGCTGGACTGAAGGACTGCAATTAATGCCAGTGGGCAGCAAATGGCGCTTCTTTATACCTCCACAGCTGGCTTATGGCGACAGACAAGTGAGCGCACAAATAGGCCCTAACAGTACGTTGATCTTTGACGTGGAATTGCTGGGCATCAATTAAACTAATGAAATAAACTATAGGGAAAGGTTGCCAGTTGGGCAACCTTTTTTTATTATACCACAGCCAATGTTCTTCATTAGCAGAAAATGCTAATACTTATTAGCTTTATAACAGGAAAAGCAATTGACTATGAGCACAATACAACAAAACAATGAAGAACAGGAGCTGGGAGGCATAATAAATGATAAGCGGCCACCCAAAGTAAATACCTACATTATTGTCGCGCTGTTGCTATTCTTTCTTTTGTGCATTCCTGCAATAGGCTGGCTGGGAAGAATATACAAAGGTAGTGCTGCTACTCTGAATACTATTGCACTACCTGTAATAGCACTGGTAGTAATTGCATTATTCATTATCCTGGTATTGCGTGTGTTCAAAAGATTGATTGCTTAAGCGGAATGAATAAGCAAAACAAATGTTATAGTTAAGCCTGCCTATCAATAGGCAAAATTCTTTTAATAACTTAACATCAGGATGGAAATAAAGACTACAAAACTTTCCATATTTGATGGGCTGGAGCTAAAGGAAGCAACTTTTAAAAAGCAATGCTTCCCGAGCCACTTTCATGACAGCTATAGCATAGGTATAATAGAAAAAGGCATAGAAAGACTGTCTTTTGACAATAAAGAAGTGCTGGCACATGCCAATGCAGTAGTAATAATAAATCCATACGATATACATGCCAACAGCTATTACGATAATGACAGCTGGAAATACCGTGCGGTATATGTAGATGCTGCGGTGATGATATACATGCAAAAACGGCTGGGTATCCATAAGCACGCCGCACCCTGGTTTCCGCAGGAAATAATAGATGATGGCTACCTGTATAAGCTCCTCTTAAACTTTCATGAAACGGCAAAAGAAAAAAAGCAGCAGGAGCTATACAATGCCCTTGGCTACCTGATAAAGAAGTATGCAGTCAACAGAAAAATAAGTGAGGCTCCCCTACCCAATACATTGAAAGATGCCGGCTACTACATACAGCAAAACTATGCAGACAAACTAATAATAGATGATATAGCTGCCCGTTATGGCATGGATAAGTTTAAGTTTATCCGCTTATTTAAAAAACAGACGGGGTTAACACCAATTTCTTATCTATTGCTGGAACGTATAAATAGGGCAAAATTGCTGATAGCGAGTAATATGCCTATAGTAGAGATAGCGCTGGAAACAGGATTCTATGACCAGAGCCATTTTATCCATTACTTTAAGAAGTATATAGGCGTAGCCCCATTGACGTATAAGCAAGGCATAAGCATAGAAGATTAAGCTTGCAACGAAGCCCAAATAAGCATTTCTGAAAAAATATTTTGCGTAATAAAAAAGTTACGTATGTTTGTGTAACAAAAAAGTTACGCAAATGGAACGCGATATAATACTGGAATGGTGGTATCCCCAAGGACCGGAGGAAGTGTGGGAATGTCTTACGAATGCTGAAATACTGGGTGAATGGTTTATGAAAAACGATTTCAAACCTGTAGTTGGGCATAAATTTCAATTTCGTTCGAAGCCCATACCTGTCTTTAACTGGGACGGCATAGTATATGGCACTGTTCTGGAAATAGTACCGCTTAAGAAAATTGTCTATCGCTGGCAAGGAGGTGCTGCACCGGGAAAGGTACACCTGGATACTACAGTGACATGGATACTGAAAGAAAAAGATAATGGCACACAACTGCGGCTTGAACATAGTGGCTTTAAAGGCATGAAGAATCTCTTTGCACGCTTGATAATGGAAAAAGGTTGGAAGAAACTTGGAACAAAACGATTAGTAAAAACACTGGAAAAACTAAGCAATGGACAGATATAATTATGATCCTTTTCATGCGATAGCGGACCCCGGACGGCGGAACATATTGATGATGCTGACCAAAGAAAAACTGTCTATAAATGCAATAGCTGACAATTTTGATATTAGCAGACCAGCAGTGTCGAAGCACATAAAAATACTTTACGAAGCGGGCTTCATAGCTATAAGTGAAGAGGGACGTGAACGCTATTGCGAGTTGAGCCCAAAGGGATTTGAAGAAGTGAAGGAATGGATCGTATTCTTTGAACAATTCTGGAAACAGAAAATGCTGAACCTTGAAAAGCTATTAATTAAACGAAGCAATAAAAAGCCTAAAAAATGAAAACAATAGAACTTATCTCTGTACCGGTGACAGACCAGGAAGTTGCTAAAAAATTTTATGTTGAGCAAGTAGGGTTCAGCATAATAACAGAAAGCAATTTTGGAAGTCAAAAATGGATACAACTAGGGTTGCCAGGTAGCGAAACAAGCATTACACTTGTGAACTGGTTTCCTAATATGCCTGCCGGCAGCCTGCAAGGAATACTGATAAAGACAGACGATATAGAACGGGATGTAAAAGCGCTACAGGAAAGAGGTGTAGCAATGGGTAAAATTGACACAATGCAGTGGGGAAAATTTGCCGGATTTAAAGACCCTGATGGTAACGGTTGGAGTTTGCACCAAATGTAGTATGCTTTCATACTTATTTTTCAAACGGCTGCTTCATCCAAAGCGGCCGTTTCTATTTGTTATAAAAATAATTTTGCGTAACCAATTGGTTTCTTATATTTGTAACCGAACAGTTACACAAATACAAACGAATAGATGAGAAGAGATGTTTTCCAGGCAATAGCAGACCCCACACGCAGAGAAATCATAAATCTACTGGCGTACGAGTCGTTGACACTGAACAGTGTAGCGGAACATTTTGATATAAGCAGGCCGGCAATATCTAAGCATGTGAAAATACTTACGGAATGTGGGCTTATAATTATAAGGCAGGAAGGGCGCGAACGTCATTGCCAGGCTAATCTCAGCAAGCTGAAAACTGTAGCTGAGTGGACAGAACGCTATAGCGCATTCTGGAATAAGAAATTTGATGCGCTGGGTGCGTATCTTGAGAAAGAAAAGAAACAAACAAAAAAGAAGTAACCACTAAAAACTACATATGAATACTGAACCTTTTGTAATAGAACGCAGCTATAAGGCGCCAGTGGAAAGGGTGTGGAAAGCGCTAACTGATAAAGAAAGCATGAAACAATGGTACTTCGATATAAAAGATTTTAAACCGGAAGTGGGCTTTGAATTTCACTTTACGGGGGAGAACGAAGGAAAAGTTTTCATGCACCTGTGCAAAATAATTGAGGTGGTGGAAAATAAAAAGCTAAAACATAGCTGGCGATATGATGGGTATGAGGGTATTTCGTACGTTACCTGGGAGCTGTTTGACGAGGGCAATAAAACACGTGTGAAACTAACACATGAAGGACTGGAAACATTCCCCCCAATACAGGATTTCGCAAGGGAAAACTTTGCCGGAGGTTGGAAATATATACTGGGTACAAGTCTGAAAGAGTTTATAGAATAGTTAGCCCCTATCTAATATGTGTCATAAAGGCCCTGCTGCGCAGGGCCTTTATGATTTTCAGGGATTGTAAAGATTTTGTCATTATAAGTTTTGCTATATGAAAAGCAATAAAAAGTAAATAATTTGCTAATATCTATTACCTAAAACGTCCCGATATGAGAAAGTCCTTGTTATTCCTCATTATTACGTTTATTTCTCTTTCCTCACTTGCCCAGCCATTAACTTATCAGCAAAAGCTGTACTATACAGGTAAGGTATGGGGTTTTGTGAAGTATTACCACTCCAATGTATCTAACTGCAATGTGAATTGGGATAGTGTATTGACAGCAACACTACCGTTAGTAAAAGCGGCTGGGACCAATGCAGCATTTAATGATGCACTAGATACCATGCTTGCCGCAGCCGGACCAATGGCAATAGCTACTACCCCGCTACCCGATACGCTGCCTGCAGAGCTAAAAAGAAACAGGAATTTTGGATGGATCAGTGATCCTGTATTTAGGACAGATGTGCAAACGGCGCTTGATACAATAAAAAACAATTTCAGGCCACAGCCTATATGCTGGGTGGAGAATAATACATATACCACTACATCTCCATACTATGGCGGCTGGCTGATATTTCCGCATGATACAGTGCTATATAATAGCGACGTGTACACTACAGCACCAGATGAGTATCATCGTGCATTAATGCTATTCAAACACTGGAATATTATTAACTATTTTGACCCCTATACATATGTTTATGACAAACCAATAGATACTATACTGTATAATGCTATACCTGATATAGTATTCGCTGCTAATTATCATGGACTGTATAAAGGGCTGCTTAAAATGACATCGCAATTTGATGATGCGCATGTGGAGGAGCTTACCTATAGCGATTATGATCCGTTCCCCTACAGAGGTTATTATTTCCCAAAACTTGTAATAAAGTACATAGAGAATAAGTACGTGGCAGTACTATCAGGCGTGACTGGAATAAATAAGGGTGACGTTATCTTGTCGATAGACGGGCTAACACCAACGCAGTGGGAAGACAGCCTTCGACCCTATATGTCTGATGGCAACCCATCTGTATTCAGACGGGACCTTATGTACATAATGCTCTCGGGCGGATACGGTTCCGTAGCCACCATACAAATACAGGATAGTACAGCAGTAAATCACACCGTATTTGCGGGACGCAACGATTATCTGTCAGACGGATGGTTTCCTGCCTATTATTATCCGGCAGATTCACTCAACTTAATCTCATGGACCACAATGGGCTGCAATACAGGCTATATTAATATCGGCAACTTTCAAAATTCGGAGATAACGGATATGTATAATGCACTATACACTAAGCCTGCTATTATCATTGACCTGAGAAACTATCCGTACGATGCCAGCTCATGGCAGCTGGCCGATATTATGTATCCAAAGAATACAGCATTTTCAAAATTTACCGTGCCGGATGTAACTTATCCCGGTACATTTTATTGGTATTATGACGCCCTGGGGGTAAATGGCAGCTCAAGCGCTTACAAAGGGAAAATAATAATACTGGTAAACCAGGAGACACAAAGCTCTGCAGAATTCTGCAGTATGATATTCAGGGCTATGCCCAATGCTATAGTAATGGGTAGCCAAACAGCAGGGACCGATGGCAATGTAACCTTCTTCAGGATAAGCCAGGACCTGCATACAGGATTTACCACACTGGGGATTTACTATCCTAACGGAGATAGTACCGAACGAATAGGCATAATGCCTGATAGTGTGGTGATGCCAACTATAGCAGGTATAAGACACGGAGAAGACGAAGTGCTGAACAGGGCAATAGCAATAGGCTGCACACTGGGTGTGCCTGAAGTAAATGCCAATGAAAGCAAAATAACCATGTATCCTAACCCTGCTAATGAGAAGGTGAATGTAGCGATAGACAATGCGATGTCAGCTGACGCAACCGTAAGTATTAGTGATATAAGCGGAAAGGTATTGATGCAGAAAGATGTGATTGCTAAAAATAAAAACGTCGCTGTAAGCTTTGATATCAAGGCATATCCGGCGGGTGTGTATCTGGTGAATGTACAAAGCGGCACGCATATGAAGACGATGAAACTGACGAAATTGTAGGTAGTTATATTGCGATATATTTATTTTTTTCAAGGAATTAATTCTACAATATATTTTCTCATCAACTTTTAACTTTATTGTACCGACAATAAAAAAGGGTGAATATGGGAAAATATATTAGCAATGTAGCCGAGGGGCTAAATCCTGTAAAAGTTATATTATCTATTATTACGCTGGCAATGGCAACACTGGCAATAGGGATGTTTATTACACTAAGTTAATTGTTGATAGAGGTGGCATAGGGGTTTCTCCGGGAGGGGAAACCCTTTTTATTTTTAGAAAAGCACAATACTTTTTCAATGAATAATTTTTAAATAATTATATCTCATAGCTGGCAAGAGGGGAGAGCGGGAATAATGCCTAAGGAACCAGGAGCTAATGCGGACGCGGGAAAGCGGTAACCCCAAAAATCACACTCCTCATTTAATTGCAAGTGTCTTACATTTGAGGCCTAAACTTTCAAAAATATCATGCAAGCCTGGAACGACTACCTGTCGCAAAACAAAGACCGCTTTCTGGATGAATTACTGGACCTGCTCCGCAT
>JAFDXS010000250.1 GCA_018267795.1 Bacteroidota bacterium
GCAGGCGGTCACCTTTCTTCAGCATACCAGTATTCAGCATTTCTTCCAGCATCAGGTACGGCGATGCACTGCCGACATTACCTACTTTAGGCAGGTTATAAAACCATTTTTCATAGGGCAGGTCCATACCTATATTGTTATGGTATTCATATATCTGCTTTTTGAAAAATTCGCTGGACATGTGTGGCACATAGTAATCTATCTGGTCACCCGTCAGGTTATATTTCTTCATTAGCTTTTCAATGAACATACCGCCACGAGGCACTATATTTTCACCCAGCAGGCGTGTATCTTGTTTGTAAGAAAATACACTATCGCTGTTCCATTGTTCAGCATCCATGTCATTCCAGCCGGTAAGTGAAGTGTCTTCATTCTTTACAGCTCCCGCATACATACATGTTTCTATTTCATTAGCATAAGATATGATTTCAAGCCATTCTATTTTAAGCGACAGGCCATCTTTATTAGGCTCTGGTTGCAGCAATGCAGCTCCCGCGCCATCGCTCAGCATCCAGCGCAGAAAATCTTTTTCGAAGGCAATAAAGGGGTTGTTTTCCATTTCCTTCCAGCTCTCAGCCTCAGGCTGAAAACGCGATGCATGGGTCCAGGAAGAAAAACGTTCTGAGCCACAACTCACTGCTACATCGGCCAGGCCACTGCCTACAGCCATATATGCATATTTCATAGCCTGCATACTGCTGCAGCAGGCGCCTGCTGCCGACATTATTTCCATATTGTGTGTACCAAGCTCACCATGTATCATTGCGGCGTGAGATGGCAATACCTGTTCTGGTGAAGTAGTGCCCACAGCAAGTACTTGCAAATTCTCAATAGGTAATTTTTCATCAAATAGCTTTTTTATAGCTATTGTAGCCATCTCAGAGTTCGTATGGGTACGTACACCGTCCTTATAGGCATAATATCTTGTTTTTATCCCGTTGTTTCTTAATACTATCGTCCTGGCGCGTGAAGGTCTTCCATCTACCATGCCCAGCACATTTTCCATTTCATCATTACCTATCGGTTCATTGGGTAAATACTTGGAAAGTCGAGTAATATAAACTGGTCTCACTATGTAAAATATTTGTTTTAAAAGTTATTAACCAAAATAGCAAAATATTTACAAACCATAGCACAGTTAGTAATATTACCAACTGCTATGGTTGTCGACATTTTACTTGTTTCAGTGGTGATAATTATTTGATTTATAATTGTATGGCACAATAAATTTTCATCATAAATAAATCATGCCAACTGCATAAGAATACATTCCACAATGAATGGTTTCTATACTGCTGCAAATTACATTGGTAATATATAATCAACAACTACTACCGGGTTTCCTCCAAAAGATATTTTGAAATGCCATACAATGCATTCAGAAATTACTCCAAATAAGAAGCCCTCTCTGGAAAGAAAGGGCTTTACCAAATCTATGAAAAATAGTTTTATTGCTCGTTAGCTGCAGTGCCGTCTGCATTATTCAGTCCGTAATAATACATCCCATTACTGCCCGGATAAAAGCCGCCAATCTGCAAGTTCGATTTGCCATTTGCGGCTATGGCCTGTTGCAGATCATTTACAGAGTTCACGCTTTCGTCGTTAATATTCGTTATCACAAATCCCTTGCGTATTCTGGTTTGTTTAGCAAGCAGTCCATTGCCGAGTTCAGTTATCATCACACCTCCATCTACTCCATACTTACTTTTTTCACTGCCCGTCAGGCTGCGGAAGTTCGCACCCAATATTCTTACTGCATTTTCTTCTTTTATTATAGACGTCGTGCCATCCAGGTTCTTCAATTCTACTGTAGTAGTGTAAGTTTTGCCACTGCGCACATAAGCTACGCTTATATTGTCACCAGGCTTGTAGCGTGCTACTTGTTCCATTAGTTCAGGGCCGGTATGTGTTTCTACGCCATTTATCTTGGTTATAAAATCACCTTTCGTAATCCCTGCCTTTGCAGCACCACTATTAGCGGCCACACCATTTACATATACACCATCATTTTTATCAATGCCCAGCTGGCTTAGTTGTTCTGGGCTGGCATTTTTGTAGTCCATAAACTGTATGCCCAGGTATCCGCGCTGCACAGAGCCATATTTCATCAGGTCATTTACCACCTTATGCACTATGTTGGCAGGTATCGCATAGCTATAACCGGCATAAGAGCCTGTAGGGGAAGCTATCGCTGAATTTATACCTATTAGCTGTCCGTTAGTATTTACCAATGCACCACCGCTGTTGCCTGGGTTTACTGCTGCATCAGTCTGTATAAAGGCCTCAATCGCATTAGGCGAATTAGTTCTGTTAATGCCTATAGACCGCGCCTTAGCACTCACTATACCCGCTGTCACCGTTGCATCCAGCGATAGTGGATAGCCTACTGCCATTACCCATTGCCCAAGGTGTACATCATCTGAGTTGCCAAATTCCATATAAGGCAGGTTTTTCTCATCCACCTTTACCAGGGCTATATCGGTAGATGGGTCCGTGGCCACTACTTTAGCCTTGGTTGTATAGCGGTCGTTAAAGGTTACGGTCATTTCATCTGCTCCAGCCACTACGTGGTTGTTAGTAACTATATATCCGTCAGGAGATATCACCACCCCTGAGCCGCTGCCTATCTGTGGCGGCAGCATCACTT
Source organism: Bacteroidota bacterium (assembly GCA_018267795.1). Taxonomy (GTDB): domain Bacteria; phylum Bacteroidota; class Bacteroidia; order Chitinophagales; family Chitinophagaceae; genus SZAS-30. Next base: position 2,648 of record JAFDXS010000250.1, read on the forward strand.
GTTGTTGACCGAATTCATCACCGAATAGTTGCGCCAGCGGGCTTGCTTCCATCACCGCCCTCGACTTTATAGCCGTTTTTATATGCACCACTGCCTTCACCGATGCTTCTGCTGCTGGCTGAAAATCTACAGGGGCCATGCCGCTTTTTAGCGTTGTTCCGCCTTCAGTAAAGCTGGCATAGTTTACAGGTAGCTGGTTGTGGTTAGCAAACGAGAATAATGAATTGTTTTGATAATGGGCTGCGATAAATAGTGTAAGTATTGATGTCAAAGCAGCTGTTAGGATAACAGGAATGAATTTGTATTTCATATGCTTTCTTGAATTTTTCGTTGTTGTTTCACAAATTTAAAAATCACTATTATTATAAAACTGTTAAAAGGAGCACTCGCCATTATCATTAACATTGCTTTGTATTTGCCCCTTGGTTATAAACCACTATTTCTTTCCCCATTTCTTATTATTACTTTTATCTCGCTCCAAACCACATTTATATGAAATCCATCTTTTCAACCTTGTTATTTGCCGTGATGGCAACTGGGTCCTTAGCTCAGGAAAAGCAGTATCCGGATGTGGATATACCTTACAAAAAATATACATTATCTAATGGTTTGACACTCATTGTTCACGAAGACCATAAGGCTCCAATAGTATCCCTTAACGTATGGTATCACGTAGGTTCAAAGAATGAAAAGCCGGGCAAGACAGGCTTCGCCCATTTGTTCGAACACCTCATGTTCAACGGCAGCGCCAACTTTAATGACGACTATTTCAAGCTCATGGAGCGCATTGGCGCCACCGGTTTGAATGGTACTACCAATGAAGACCGAACAAACTATTTCGAGAACGTTCCTAGGTCCTCACTCGATGTTGCTATGTGGGCAGAAAGCGATCGCATGGGCCACATGGTTGAGGTAATAGACAAGGCTAAAGTAGATGAGCAGCGTGGGGTAGTGCAGAATGAAAAAAGGCAGGACGAAAACCAGCCTTATGCAGTGGTAGACGATTTGGTGCCGCGCAATACATACCCTTCTTCACACCCATATTCATGGACAGTTATTGGCTCGATGGAAGATCTCAACGCAGCCTCTGTAGATGACGTAAAGGACTGGTTTAAATCTTACTACGGCCCAAATAATGCTGTGCTCGTAGTTGCGGGTGATATAACCGCTGAAGAAGCTTTTGAAAAAGTAAAAAAATATTTCGGCGATATTCCTCCCCTTCCCCCTATCTCTCGCCAGCAATCATGGGTAGCTAAAATGACAGGCACACATCGCTTATCCGTTCAGGATAGGGTGCCGCAGGCCAGGTATATGATAGTATGGAATGTACCTCAATGGGGTTCGAAAGAATTAGCACATCTCAATATGCTTTCCCGCATTCTTACTTCCAATGGCAAAACTGCACGCCTCTACAAGCGCCTTGTATACGACGATCAGCTGGCGTCTTCAGTTGCTACTTATACCGACAAGAAAGAAATAGGCAGCCAGTTCTACATACAGGCCGATGCCAAACCAGGTGTTTCGCTCAAGAAGATCGAAAAGGTGATAAATGAAGAAATGGCCAAACTAATGGAAGAAGGCCCTACAGATGCCGAACTGGAACGCGCCAAAATACAATACTTCGCGGCGGAGATAAAGGGAATGGAACGTATAGGCGGCTTTGGTGGCAAGAGCGATATCCTTGCAGAAAACGCAACCTACGGCGGCGCACCCGACTACTACAAAAAATACGACAACTGGATAAAGAAAACCACACCTTCAGACATCCAAAAGGTAATGCGCGACTGGCTCACCGATGGCAGCCTCGTTATCGAGATCTCTCCATACGAAACCTTCAAACCGGAACCAACAAAGCTGGACAGAAAGGTAGTGCCAGTTGCCGACAAAATGGGCGACGTCAATTTCCCTGACGTGCAGAAATCAGTTCTATCCAACGGCTTGAAAGTATGGCTCGTTGAAAGGCATGCTACCCCTGTTGTCTTCATGAACCTCCTCATCAAGGCAGG
>JAFDXS010000251.1 GCA_018267795.1 Bacteroidota bacterium
CATGAAGGGGCAGATCCAGTCCTGCATTTTGCTGATCCTGCATTAGGACAGTGCCTGCTTTGGGGTTGCCAAATATTATGAGCTCGGTAGGGCGTAGCGGCATGCCAACCTCTGTGGCATTGGCTGCATGATCTATACGTGCAAATACGTGCAGACCTTTTTGCTGTACTGTGGTGGCAAGGCGGTCCAGTGTTTCTTTAACGGAGTAGGTGCTGGGGAGTGTTATTAATCCATTCATAGTGTTGTTTGTTTTTGAATTAGCATTAGCTCCCAGGCATACGCGGTATATTGGGTTGTTCACCCATAAACCAATGTATATGTGTACAATTGGCACAAATAAAAACAGTCGCGGCGCGATTGCTTAGCTCACAACGGAAGTGAATAACAGATTCTTCCATGGTGAAAGTATCGTTGCCGCAATGGCTGCATATTAATTGCTTATCCAGCACGGTATAGGGTGCGGGTGGTTTTTGCTTACTTTGAAAAAATGCCATGAGCCTAATTTACTATAAACAGAAAAATGCAGGAAATTTTTCTTTACTGTGATTAGTCGTTATACAACTCGGCTACTGCTTCTTCGGGCTCTTCGGTGGCTATCTCTTTAGTGCTTGTATCAGCGTTACGCTTTTTGAGGAATTTAGAAAAGCTGAGCGCTACTATAATAGCTACTATGCCCTGGCACAATACGGTAGTGGGAGCACCTATACGCTCTGATATGGCCCCAACTACCAGGCTACCCAGGGGTACCATGCCAAACATTGCCATAAGCAGCACGCCTATAGTGCGACCGCGCATCTCAGGTGCAGATTCTGACTGTACAATAATGTTGGTTACAGCAAACTGGGAGATAGCCCCAAAGCCTATGAGAATGGCAAACACCATGGCTATGGGGAAACTCTTGATAAGGGAGAAGCAAATGAGCCCCACGCCCAGCAGGAGGGTAGCGACGAAGAGTATATGCCTGAGCTGTGCCCCTGCCTTGCGCGAAGCAAGGAAGATGGTGCCGGAAACAGCGCCCACGCCTATGAAGCTGGAGATATAGCCAAAGGTAGAGGCGTTGCCCTTAAATATCTCCTTGGCAAAGATGGGCAGAACGGTATTGTAAGGCAGCACCAGGAAACAGGTGAAGCAGAGAAAGAGGATGATAAAAGAGAGATTGGAGGAGGCCCGGAGATAAGAGAAGCCTTCTGCAAACTCGGCGAGTACGCGCTTTTTGTTGGTTTTGGGTTTGTGTACCGGCAGCTTCATAAGGAGCAGGGATATGATAACGGCTACAAAGCTGGCGGCATTGATAAAGAAGCATACGGCTGCGCCAAAGGCACTAAGCACAATACCTGCAAGGGCAGGGCCCAGTAGCTGCGCGAGGCTGGCCATAGCGGTGGTGAGGGAGAGGGCATTGGGGAGATCGGCAGGGTCGGCCACTACTTCATGTATCATGGACTGGCGGGCCGGCACATCGAATGCATTGATGACCCCGAGCATGACGCTGAGCGCCAATATAGCCCAGACGGGTGCATGGCCAGTAATGACCAACACAGCCAGCGCTACTGACTGTATAATAGAGGCTACCTGCATGATCTTGATGATCTTGTAGCGATCGTAGCGATCGGCGGCTACACCACCGGGTATGGAGAGCAGGAAGGATGGGAACTGCTCGGCAAAGATGGTGAGGCCGAGCAGCATAGGGGAGTGAGTGATAGAATAAACCACCCATACCACTGCGGTGCGCTGCATCCAGGTGCCAAACTGGGACACGCCACGGCCCACGAAGTAGAGGGAATAGTTTAAACTGCGAAAGGCGCGAAAAGTAGGGATCTCACTAAGCTTCTTCATTCAAAATATACTATTTGACAAAAAACAAAATAATGTCGAAAAAATGATAAAAAAATATTTAATCCTTCAGCCACTTTAGTATCATATCGCTGAGCAGGCGTAATGCCGCCTTTATATCATGCGGGTCGTTCTGGTCATAGATCTCACGCCTTAGCCCTCTTATGCCACTGGATACAAGGAAGGCCAGCATGTCCTGCTCGTCGGCAGAGATGTTGCGTATCTCTTTGTTCTTGATGCCCTCGGCAAGTATCTCGTTCAGCAAAATGCTTTCCTTGTGTACCAGCTTCTTGTGCAGGGTATCCATATTGCGTGTATGCTTTGACTGGTCTTCAGAGTCCATGGAAGCCCACATGGCATTGAATACGCTCCGCCAGTCGTGCGAGGTTTTGATCTTCTTTGTGCAGAAGGCATAGAGCTTGTCGCCTACACCCTGCGCCTCGCCGATGGCCTGGCGGATCTCCAGAGCTACGTCGTTCACTATGGTGTCCAGTACGGCATTGAAGATATCCTCGCGGTTCTTGAAGTAGTAGTAAAGAGAACTACGGCTGCGGCCGGTGGCAGTGGCTACATCGTCCATAGTGACCTTGTTGGGGCCATACTTGCGGTAAAGCTTTATAGCAGCCCTAAGGATTTCTTCCTGTACAACGTCGTCCTGGTTAGTAACAGACATGAGGTGATTGAAAAATTTGCTGCAAAGATACAGCAGATTTTTGACAAAAAAGTAAAATTTGTCGAAAATTATATTTAGGAGGTGTTAAAACTGATGGCAAGGAAGAGATTGAGAGAGTATTAAGTGGCTTTTAATCTACTTGTAAATGTGCCGTTAATGAGCGCTGATTATTGGGTGTATTGGTGGGTGATGGGCATCTTTGCAGGGCAATTCAATAAAGGATAAACCGTTTATGTTCGCAAAACTGAAGGCACGCTACCAGGCACTACCACCCAATGCAAAGGTATTTTTGAAGAGAGGAGCTATACTATTGGCAGGTTGGCTGCTGTTGTATCACCTGGTATTAAAACCAATAGATGTTCCTGACAGGCAGTTCACTTTTCTGGCACAATACTGCACGGCTAAGGTACTGGCGCTTTTTTATGATAATGTGCAGTTGGCAGCACCGCATATTTTTATTGGCGGAAGGGATATAGTGGTGATCACTAACCCATGTAACGGACTGGAACTGTTTGTGCTGTATATCGGGTTTCTGTTGTGTATACCTGCAAGTAAGAAGCGCTTTTGGGCTTTTGCTATTATTGGCACAGCGGTAATTTTTGCAATAAACATATTGAGGTGTACTGCGCTGGCGGTGATGAGCTATAACCATAGCACACTAACGGACTTCGCACATCACTATGCCTTTAAGCTAATAGTATATGCAGTAGCATTCTATGGCTGGATGCTGTATAGTAAGAAGGAAAAAAAGGCGGCACATGCTTAAGAAAGGAAGGATATTAATAGCGATAATAGCTATTGCTATACTTGGCTGGATAGAGTTCTCCCACTATACTGCATGGCCTAATGCACTGGCTGTGCCTGAAAATAAGCGCAGGATATATCATTTCGCGTACCTGGCAGCTATTGCAGCAGTGGGCTACTGGGGGCTTGCCAAACAATCTATGCGCTGGCTGAAACAGATATGGCTGTTGTTTTATGCAGGGTCAATATTGCTGATGCTTGGAGCTGGTGTGCTGTCTGCAAAGCTTGGCTGGCCTGGTAAGGATTTTATGAATGGCCTGGCAGATTACCGGACATTCATTTGTACACCGCTGCCGTTCTTTGTGCTTTATGCTGTGGCTGTATCAATAAAGCGACTGGATACTTCTTTACACAAAGCTTAACTACATGCTATAAATATAAAAGCACAAGGTCCGCAATTTGCGGACCTTGTGCTTTTAGTTATTGTTGTTGTAATTATTGTTGCTGTTGCTGGCTGTTGATGAGCCCGCCAATTTTGCCCTGCAGCGTTTGCACTTTCTGGCTCCATAGGTGAGCAGAAGTGCTGTCGCCGGAAGCCTGAGCTATATTGCTCATGATGTAGATAAGTGTCATATCGCGCTGGGCATCGCCTGCTAGTGCCGGTTTACGACTATCATCGAGATTGCTGATGTAGTTGATATCATCCTCGCAGTTGCGGATAAGCTTGCCAGCCATATCCTTAGCCTTGTCTTTGGCGCCTGCGCGGTAGTAAGCACCTGCCATATAGTACGCAGTAAAGTCGTAGAGGTAAGAATGCTCCGTGATACCTGCCTTTACTTTATCCAGTATTTTCACAGCATCAGCTTGCTTGCCTCTTGCAGACAGTTCGTTAGCTATACGGGCAGAATTCATGCGGTATGGTGCAAACATGATGCGGTTCTTTTCATCAAAGTACACATCATTTCTATCAGCGCCACCCCAGATGTATTTGTTCATAAACAGGTCGTAGCTTTTGTCTATGTCAGTAAAACCCTGGTCTTCGCGACCATTGCTGGTTTTAGTAGAATCAACAAATTTGTATGGAACCAGACGGTAAACGATACCTTCAAGTTTCATATAGTCAGCCAAACCTTCGTAGTTATCGCCCGGAAGACCACCATCGAAATAGATAGGGCGTTTCCAGCCACCGCTGGCAGCAGATGCAATGATATTAAGTGCCGCAATGTCATCCTTCAGCATAGTATTCTTAGGATAAGTAAAACGAACATCTGTAGTGATGCGCGCGGTATCCTCTGCTTTTACCAGGCCAGCCTTTACCAGTTCTTCCTTGCTTAAAGAAGGTACAAACATGTTTTTGGTAGGAATGTAGTTAACTGTTTCGCCTGTGTTAGT
>JAFDXS010000252.1 GCA_018267795.1 Bacteroidota bacterium
TTATCAAGGAAATTAATATTTGCTACGGGTATTAAGGACATTCTGCCGGATATTCCGGGTGCAAATGAGTGCTGGGGCATTTCACTTCTCCATTGTCCTTATTGCCATGGTTATGAAGTTAGAGGTAAAAAGACTGGCATACTCGCTAACGGCGATAGCGGCTTTGAGCAGGCAATGCTTATCTCTAATTGGACAAATGACCTTACACTCTATACAAACGGACAAAGTGGCTTATCTGCTACTCAAAGTACTGCACTTCGCAACCATAATATCCAGATTGTCGAAACGGAAATTAATGAGCTGTTACACATTAATGGTCAGATAAAACAGATCGTTTTTAAAGACAATACAACGGCTGAAATAGGTGTCATCTATTCAAGACGGCCATTTACACAGCATTGCACTATTCCGGAGTCGTTAGATTGCGAACTAACACCAGATGGGTATCTGAAAATTGATTCAATGTTTAAAACAACGGCGCCTGGTATTTATGCATGTGGTGACAATGCAAGCCGTATGCGTACTGTAGCTAATGCAGTGGCTATGGGTGCAGGTGCAGGTATAGCTATAAATAAAGAATTAATTGAAGAAAGTTTTTTTGAAATGTAGCTATCAACGTATGCGGTATCTGATATAAGGAGGTAAAATATGCGCACTCTGATTTTTACCTGCCTTCTGCAATTTTATTGATAACATATTGAATTCCATAACACGAATTATAATAAAGTATTTAATCATCAAAAAAAGTAAAAAAATGAAAAAGCTAAATTTTCTATTATTATTATTTATCCCCGTTATTTTTATCAGCTCATGCGCTAAGGATATTTACATGAGTTATCCTGCTACAGGAGAAGCTTCAGGTACAATAGTTTTGCGTCCCACGAAGACTACAGAAAATACTTATGTCTCCATTGACAGTAATCTTATCGTAACTAATGAAAGAGTTAGGTCGGTTACTATTCACAATATTCCAGATGGAGTTCATTATGTTCAGTACACTGCCTCTAATGCCTGGTATCAGAAGGGAACAAATAAAAGAATACCAATAAATATTGAGAATGGTGAAAGAGTAAAAAAACGCGTAAAAGTGGCCTACAACAATTGGGAATGGGCAAACATTGGCGGACAAATCGCATTAACAGCGCTTGTAGCAGCTGCTCTGAAATAAAACATATTATCTAACATTGGGGATATAGATGTGTGTTTTAGGACTTATCTATTGACCGGAGATATCAAAATATTAATTAGACGCAAGCATTTTTTAAACTTAACATACAGAATGAAAATAATAATCGTTGGTGCATCAGGCACAATGGGAAGACATCTTACAAGTGCATTTGAAAATGAGCACGAGATAATTAAAGTTGATTTTAATGATGGCGATGTCCAGGTTGACATTACATCGACTGAGTCAATAGAGAACATGTTTAAAAAAGTGGGCCAGTTCGACGCAGTGATTAGTACTGCTGGTCCTACATACGTAGGACCTTGGAAAAATTTGACTGATAAAGAATTCAGGAAGGGGGTAGAGGGTAAAATGATGGGGCAGATTAATCTTGTTCTTATTGGGCAGCACTATATCAATGCCAAAGGCTCTTTTACTTTGATTACGGGTGCTCTGTCACATGATCCGCAATTAAACTTTGCCAATGCTTCAGCCGCAAATGGTGCGGTGGACGGATTTGTCAGAGCCGCAGCAATTGAGCTGGAAAATGGTATAAGAATTAACGCAGTAAGTCCTACTGTTATCGAAAATTCACCGCAATATTTCCCCTATTTCCCCGGTGATATTCCCGTAACCATGCAACAGCTTGAGTACGGATTTCGAAAAAGTGTTTTTGGTGCTAATACAGGGCAGATAATAAAACCTTATTAGTACAGCTATGAAATATTAATAATGCCATAATTGAACATAGTTAACGTCACTGAACTTAGTGGCGTTAACTATGTTTATAGCAATAGGAGTGCTATCATTAAGATTACATGACATTGCTATCGTTGCCTGCTAATATCACTTTACAGTATTTCCACATACCCATCAGTTCCATTTACTCTTATTCTTTGCCCGTCTTTTATCAGCTTGGTAGCATGCTCTACACCTACCACTGCTGGTAAGCCATATTCACGTGCTATAACAGCACCATGGGTCATCAACCCACCCACCTCTGTTATTAGCCCTTTTATGGATACAAACAGTGGCGTCCAACTTGGGTCGGTAAATGGTGTGACTAATATATCGCCTTCTTCTATAGTGGCATCTTCTATGTTTAAAATGATACGTGCACGCCCCTCTATAATTCCCAAAGAAACTGCCAGCCCTACTATAGCATCTGCCGGGAAATTTTCTTGCTTATACCGACCCCTAACGATTTCTCCATCAGATGTAATAACACGAGGTGGGTTGAGTTTCTCGTGCCACTTGTGCTCGTCTTTTCGTTTATTGATAATCTGGTAATCTGCTTTCCCCGTGCGCACTACTTCACGAAGCTCTTCAAAAGTGAGATAGTAGATATCTTCTTTTTCATGGATCACATTTACCTGTATAAGCTTTTCTGTTTCGTTTAGTAAAGCCTTTTTATAAATGAAAAGATGGTTAACAATGCTATATTTCGGATATTCCCGATAGCCGCTAAAGTTGCGAAGCAGGCTTATTATTTGCTTTGTTTCATTGGCTTTTTGTTCGCCATCCGGTAGTTGCTTTAGTCTTTCTAATAATTCCTGTTCTTTTTCTAAGGCTTCCTGTCGCCCTTGATCGAATTTTAGTTTGCCTGCACCGGCATCAAGATTTTTGATGTTACTAAGAAGAACAGGTACAAGTGTTAGTGGCTTTTCACTCCAGCGAACTCTCGTAATATCAATCTCACCTGCACCGCGCATTCCATATTTGTCAAGGTAACCACAGATAGCATTTTTGATTTCTAGTCCATCATCGAACTTAAGTAGTCCTTCCAAATAGTTATCGTCTTTTACATGTTGTAAGTACTCAATTACTTCGGGATAAGGACGGATCAGATCTGCTACGTTCAATAGCTCCAGGCCCATTTCAGAAGTAATGTTGTTGGGTACTGATTGAGAGAGCGTATCTGCTACATTTTTTTCGCCCAGCCACTCACTCATCTTTTCGTTTATCCATGTCGATGCATCTATAGCTGCCATTATAGCGCTCCTGTTTTGCGAATCAATGAAGCTCTTCTTTAGTCGCCGCAGGTCTTCCAGAATAAAATCAAACAGATCAGATCCTGATTTCATCTGAATGTTATCCGCTAACTCTTCTACCAATGTCTCGCTCTGTTTAATAAGGTCGGAAACAATTGCAGGATCGTTTTCTATTTGGGACAGGATTTCTGCAGATGATTTACCCAGGCTGCTTTTAATGGGACTTGGATCTTCTTTGCTGTCAGGTATCAACTTTATAAAATCACCCCGCTCTGTAATCGTTATTAATGCATCTTTTATAAGTGGATCATGCTGCCCCATCACATCTATTATTGTTTTTCTCCCTGCTGCTGAGGTCAGGTTAGGTCCTACGTCAACAAATAATCTTCCGCCGGCTTTATACATTGGGCGTGAAGCTGTTAATTGCCATAAGGATAGCCCCAATGGCTTCATAGGGTCTATCATCATTTGTTGATGGCCAACAGATATATAGACATGGTTTTCTTCGTCATCTATTTCCGGAATCGGGTATAGAGTAGTAATAGGTCTGCTCTGCACAATATAAAATGTATCGTTAGCCAAACACCATTCAATGTCTTGTGGGCAGCCAAAATGCGCTTCTATCTTTCTTCCTATTTGCTCAAGCTGCAAGATTTGCTCATCTGTTAGCGTCTGTTTATTCTGCATCTCAGGCGCAAGCTCTTGTTTTTTGGTGCCGCCACCATTCAAACTATAAATTGCCAGTTTTTTATTAGATATTCTCTTGTCAATGATCTTGCTATCACGCAGCTTATAGGTATCAGCATTCACCAGCCCGGAAACCAGGGCTTCGCCCAGTCCGAAGCTAGCATCAATAGATAGAATCTTTCTGTTAGAGGTAACAGGATCGGCTGTAAACAAAATTCCTGCCGCTTCCGGAAATACCATTTTCTGAACAACTACGGATAGCAGCACTCTGCTTTGCTCAAAGCCATTTTGTATTCTATAGATTACCGCGCGATCTGTGAACAGCGATGCCCAGCATTTCTTAATTTGCTTTAATATCTCCTCCTTGCCAATGACGTTTAAATAAGTGTCCTGTTGTCCTGCAAAGGATGCGGTGGGCAAGTCTTCTGCAGTCGAGCTGGACCGCACAGCGTATGCACGATTATCTCCAAGCTTTGATAACTGGTTACATATCTCTTCATTAATATCTTCTGGTATGCTGGCTCCTTCTATGGATTCGCGTATCTCAGCACTAAGTTTGCTGATCTTATCGCGGTCTCCCACCTTTAGTGCAACCAACCGCGCCAATAGTTTGCTAACAGATGGAGTTTTATCGATAATTCTTTTAAATGCTTCAGTAGAAATACAAAAGCCGTCCGGCACATGTATTCCATTAATCTTGCTAAGCTCGCCAAGATTAGCCCCTTTGCCTCCAACTGTTTCTATTTTAGTTTTGTCTAGTTCTCTAAA
>JAFDXS010000253.1 GCA_018267795.1 Bacteroidota bacterium
AGAACCGGATAAAGGAAATGAAGGACCACCCTGAAGTAGTAAGCTTCTTTGAGCAAGTAAGAGCATCGAATTACCAGGAAAAGGTATTCCCGGTATTTGAAGAAGCGCTAAGGGATAAACTAGGTAGATTCTGGACCAATGCTATAAATCGCGGTGAACTGGCAGAGATGCCTGTAGAAGTATATTGGTCTATAGCTTTTGCACCATTGTATAACCTAATACGCTTTCACAGAGAGGGACGCAGCCTGGGCGGCAAGCCTTTTAAAATGAGCGAACCTGTACTATGGCAAACATTTGACCTGGCGCTAAAGGCGCTGACGAAATAAATTTTTTAGTCACCCTATAAGTGAGCATTTACTTTTTTATGAATAGGCAAACTACAGGCCAGGTAATGGTCTTTAAGACAAACATAAAAACAGAAGGCGATGTACACTGTATAAAAGACATGCTGAATGCGCAGCAGCACATAGCAGAATGGAGCGTAGATACCGATGATGTAGACTGTGTGTTGCGGATAGTAAGCTGCATGCTGCAACACAGTGATGTGATAAAACTGATAGCCCTGTATGGCTACGAGTGCGCCGAACTGGAATATTAATAAATAAAACCTAACAACTATGAAACAAGAACAACAAGAACAACAACAAGAAATACGAACGCAAACCCCTGATGTAAACGCCCCTTTTACTCCTTATCAAAAGTTCTTAATCGCGATACTTGCTTTGCTGCAATTTACCGTGATACTGGACTTTATGGTGCTATCGCCGCTTGGTGATGTACTGATGAAAACACTGAGTATTCCACCGGCCCGCTTTGGGCTGGTGGTCTCCTCTTATGCTTTTAGCGCAGGAGCATCAGGAATATTGGCTGCAGGGTTCGCAGATAAATTTGACCGGAAAAAGCTGCTGTTATTTTTCTATACAGGGTTTATAATAGGCACACTATGTTGTGCACTTGCCAATACATACGCATTGCTGCTGGCAGCAAGAATAGTAACGGGATTCTTCGGTGGAGTAATAGGCTCGATATCTATGGCCATAATAACCGACATATTTGCTGTGAACCATCGCGGGCGTGTAATGGGCTTTGTGCAAATGGCATTTGCAGCGAGCCAGGTGCTAGGCATACCCATAGGGCTGTATGTATCTAACATCTGGAACTGGCATGCAACCTTTATGATGATAGTGCTACTGGGCCTAATAATAGGCGCAGCAGTGCTGATAAAGATGAAGCCAATAGATAAGCACCTGGCAATAAAATCTGAGAAAAGCGCTTTCCTGCACCTATGGCATACACTGAGCAACAAGACCTATGGTGTGGGCTTTATAGCAACTGCATTTATGTCGATAGGTGGCTTTATGCTAATGCCGTTTGGCAGTGCGTACCTGATAAACAATATAAAAATAAGCCAGGAGCAACTGCCAATGATATATATGTGGACGGGGATTTCATCAATAGTAATAATGCCGGTAGTGGGCAAGCTGAGTGATAAAATAGACAAGTTCTTTTTATTCTCAGCAGGCTCTATACTGGCGATAGTAATGATAATTATCTATACTAACCTGAGCGTAATACCGCTGTGGGAAGTAGTAGTGATAAACATGTTCCTTTTTATGGGTATAATGAGCCGTATGATACCTGCAACTACACTAATGACCAGCATACCTGAGATGAAGGACAGAGGCGCCTTTATGAGTATAAATGCATCGCTGCAACAGATAGCCGGTGGTATAGCAGCCGTATGTGCCGGGCTAATAGTGAGCCAGCCTAGTAAAAGCAGCCCGCTGCAGCACTATGATACGCTAGGCTATGTGGTATCGATAGTGATAGTAGGCTGTGCTGTACTGATATACAGAGTAAGCGTGCTGGTGAAAAATAAAAATGAAGAGCGTGCGCTGGAAAAGCTGAATGAACAATTGGCCATTAGAAACGGTGCAGTGGCTGAAGAACTGGCCTAACAGAATTGTATAATATAAAAGTAAAAGGGCCTTATGGGGTCCTTTTACTTTTATGGAAGGAGCAGTGATTATTATAACTTAGTATAAGAACTAAAGTGCCATGAAAAAAGAAAGACTACAAATGCTAAGCGACGGTGTGCTAGCCATAATCATTACACTAATGGTACTCGAAATAAAAGTGCCTTACCCTTTTACCAGTGCCAGTTTCGTCCCTGTGCTGCAACATATAGCCATTTATGCGCTGAGCTTTGTTGTGATAGCTATCTATTGGCTCAACTATCATCACATATTTGTGCCTGTGGAGCATGTGAGCATACGTATTACCTGGATAAATTTCATGCTACTGTTCATGATGTCGCTAATACCATTGCCTACAAAGGCTTTGGGTGAAAATTTCTTTTCAAAAGATGCTCACTTATTTTATGGGATAGTACTTACGCTGACAGCCGTTTTCTACTCTACCCTGCAGAGCGAAGTAAATAAATACACTGAGCTACTAAGTGATGATGAAAGGCATAAAATAAACAAGCTAAACTGGACCTCGACATTCGTATATGGACTAAGCATCCCATTCAGCTTTGTAAGCATTTATCTGTCTACTTTTCTTTTTATACTGCTGCCTGCCATATTCTTCATTCCTACACGTATATTGAGAAATAAAAGTGAAAAGCAATGAAGGTATTCCTGGATGCATTGAAACAGATAAGCCCACTGAGCGAAAAAGCAATTGAGGCTTTCAGCGAAATGACAAAAGAGGAGGAGCTGTCTAAGGGACATTTGCTGATAAAGGCAGGCACGGTGTGCAACTACATATATTTTATTGAAGCGGGCCTGAGCCGCACCTTCTACTATAAAGACGGCAAAGATGTGACTGACTGGATAAGTGCAGAGGGAAGTTTTGCGGCATCTGTGGTAAGCTTTATTACAAGACAGCCGGATATACGTAATGTGGAACTGCTGGAACCTTCGCGGATATGTGCGATCTCTTATGCAAACCTGGAGAAACTGTATGCTGACTATCATGAAATAGAACGGCTGGGCAGACTACTGGTGAGCTATGGGCTGGTGCAACTGCAAAACAGATTTGATGATCTGCATTTTGCAAGTGCGCAAGAACGGTATATGAAACTTATGAATACACAACCCAGCCTGATAAACAGGGTGCCGCTCGGCATGATAGCATCTTACCTGGGAATAACGCAGGAAACGCTGAGCAGGATAAGAGCTAAAGTTTAATTTTTTGATAAATGTCAAAGGATAGGTGCTGTAGTGTGAAGAGCTTTGCAGGAAAGAATACAACATGAATACAGCACTATGGATAGCGCAGATATTACTTGCTATCACGTTTTTAGTAGTTGGCTTTGCCAAGTCAACCTTTTCGAGACAAAAATTAATAAACACCAAACAGACAGGCGTAGTTGACTTGCCGATACACCTGGTACGGTTTATAGGGCTATCTGAAATAATGGCGAGTTTTGGTTTAGTACTACCCTGGTATTTGCACATAGCGCCTATACTGACACCGCTGGCGGCAGGAGGGTTGAGTGTTATTATGATACTCGCAGCCATGAGCCACAGACAGCTGAATGAACCTAAAAATGTGCGAAACAATATAATACTACTGTGCATTTGCTTGTTTGTAGCGATAGGACGGCTGACCGAGATACAACTGTAGCAGCTAAATTGCGGCGTTTATATTTTTCTTAAGAAATATTTAATCGGAAAGTTGATGAATTATATATTTTATTATTAGAATTTCGGTTATAACTATTAGCAGGCGCGGAATGGCGATATGCAAGGGCACCTAAGGAGGTAAGTGATGGAGGAATTGTGAACAAAAAATCAAATAATGCGTAGTTATACGCTGATAAAATTCGAAAAAAAACCTTCTTTTTGCTAAAATATAAACTTACACATGCAAGACTTAAGATTTAACGGATTTTCGATGATACATAAAGCACTCCGCTCAATGCTTTATGATGCTGCGCAAAGCTTGCAGCACGCTGACTTTACAGATACTGCACATACAGAACAGGTATTAACCAAGGTGGCAATGATAGTGGACCTATTTGACGATCATGCAGATCATGAAGACAATCATATACTGCCCCTGATAAAAGATTATCATCCGGCGTTGGCTGAGGCATTTGAACAGGAGCATGTAACTGACAAGGCGCTAAGCAATGAACTGAAAAATGCTATTGCCCGGTACAAAGCAGCGGAAACAGCTGCAGAAAGAATAAAGGCAGGCTCTAAACTGTTTTATACATTCAATGACTTCATTGCTTTTAACCTGACGCATATGAACAGGGAGGAAACAGTATTGAATGAAACACTATGGGCTAACTATAGTGATATGGAAATAGGAATGGTAAACCAAAAGATATCTGCAAGTGTGCCGCCGGAAAAAGCCGTGGTAAACGTAACCTGGATGATGCGCAGCTGTAATGATATGGAAATAGCAGAATTTGTGAAAAAGGTAAAAGCCGGCCTACCGGAGCAAATGATACAGATGATGCTGGGCATAGCGGAACAGGAACTGCCAAGCCACCGGTACGAACGAATAATGCAACAAATAACTGAACAAGAACCAGCATAAAGAAAAGGCCTGCAATGCAGGCCTTTTATTTTTATCTTTTTATA
>JAFDXS010000254.1 GCA_018267795.1 Bacteroidota bacterium
TGATCTAAAGAAGGGTTTTGCAATAAAGTTAGTCGCATCATTAGTTGCGCTGGGTTTGCTGTTTCTTGGTATAAGGGGTAGGGTAGAGAAGAAATCGCCAATAATGATAGGCACCGCATATTTTTCCAATTATGATTTTCCTAATCAGGCTGGGTTGAATCCAATGTTTACTTTCATACATAGCTGGCTGGAAACGCTGAAAGAAGAAAACAAGCGACTGAACCTGATGGATGACAGTATGGCAATAAAACTTGCGCAGCATGAACTCCATATAGTACCTGAAAAAATTGATGAAATATCGCCTATAGCACGAACTGAAAAACCTGAAGATGTACCACAAAAGCATAATGTAGTAATAGTGCTAATGGAAAGCATGAGTGCTTTCTATACTTCCCATGCAGGCAACCCTAATCAATTAACTCCACACCTTGATAGCCTCGCAGATCACGGGTATTATTTCAGTAATTTTTACTCTGCTGGTATTCATACGTTCAATGGCATATTTTCTACCATATTTTCTTTCCCTGCTTTACTTGCAAGACATACTATGGTAGGCACTACGATACCTAAATATACCGGGCTGCCGTATGTGATGAAAAAGAATGGCTACGAAACTATGTATTTCACCACGCATGATGCACAGTTTGACAATGTAGGCGGCTTCCTGAAAGCAAACAATGTAGATAGAGTAATAAGCTCAGCAGATTACCCGGCTGATGCTGTGGTAAGTGCACTGGGTGTGCCGGATCATTTCATGTTCGATTATTCTATACCGGTTTTTAATAGCTATTATAATGAGCACAAGCCTTTCTTTGCGGTACTTATGACGGGTTCCAATCACAAGCCTTATGTAGTGCCGGATAATATCCCATTTAAGCCCAAGCATACAGAAGTAAGAGAAGGCGCTGTAGAATATGCAGACTGGGCCATTGGCCGCTATATTGATAGTTTATCAAAGCAGCCCTGGTTTAGTAATACAATATTTGTATTTGTTGCAGACCATGGTACCTGGGAAGATAATGGATATCCCGGATTGCCAGGTTCTTTAAACCATATTCCTTTTATTATTTACTCTCCATTGCTAAAGGATGCACCTAAGATTATAAATAATGTAGGCGGACAGATAGATGTATTTCCTACTATATGTGGCTTATTGCATTTTTATTATACTAATAATACTATGGGTGTAGATTTGCTGCATGACACACGCCCTTATATATATTTTAGTGCAGATGATAAGATAGCGGTGGCAGATACAAACATGCTGTTTCTATGGAATAAGGATGGAAGCGAAGGACTATATAAGCTTAAAGAACAGCGGAAGGATATTTTAGCTGCTCATGTAGCTGATGCTGACAGTATGAAAAATTATGCGTTCAGTATGCTACAGACTACCCAATGGCTACTGATGAATAATAAAACAGGACCTGTATTGTAGTAGTACTTATATGTGTTTGTTTAACGCTTGTTAAACATTTTTTAAAAACCTGTTAACGGGGCTACAAAATTTCTGACTCGCACTTTAGTGTAAGATATTTGCAGCTATGATACAGCAGGCAAATACATACCGTAAGAAAAGCGCAGCAAAGGGTACTATTGCATTACGCATTGTCATAGCATTTACGCTTGCTGCAATATTCATTCCTGTTTATATAGCGGCTATACTCAAAGTAATAGAAATGCTGAGAGGATAATCATTTCTTTCTCCTGTCAGCCATTTGTTGCAGCATTTCTTTTTCTTTATCTGTCAGATCCTTAGGCACCGTTATCATTACTCTTACATAGGCATCCCCACGTTCTTTAGGATTATCATGATGCGGCATTCCCATGCCTTTTAGCCTAAAGGTCTTATCGCTATCCGTACCTGCGGGGATATTAATATTCAGGGTCTTGTTATCTAATGTATGTACGGTAAGCTTACCGCCGAGCATAGCTGTAAATGCATCGAGCGGCTCATCAAAATATAAATCGTCTTCCTCGCGTTCGTGCCTGTGATGCTTCTTTATATGCACTGTTATATAGAGATCCCCATTTTCGCCACCATTTATCCCTGCACGGCCTTTACCTTTCATGCGCAGCACCTGGCCTTCGCGTATGCCGGGTTTCAGTTTCAGATTTAGCTTTTGGCCGTTAAGATTTACCTGCCTTGTAGTGCCATTAAAGGCTTCTTCCAGAGTTAGCTCTGTTTCTGCTTGCAAGTCTTCTCCTCGTGCGCGGTAATTCCGTTGCCTTGCGCCGCCGAAGCCACTGCCAAACAATGTTTCAAAGAAATCTGAAAAGTTTTCTCCGCCACCACCAAAACCGTATGAGCCCCCACCGGCACCACCTCTGTTGGCCCATTGCGAAAAATCAAAGTCTGAAGGGTTGCCGCCTTGTTGCTGATACTGCTGCCAGTTGGCACCCAGCTCATCATACTTCTTCCTCTTTTCAGGATCGCCCAGCACATCATTGGCTTCATTTATATCCTTAAATTTTTCTTCTGCTTTTTTATCTCCTGGGTTTTTATCCGGATGATATTTTACTGCCAGTTTGCGATACGCTTTCTTTATATCATCTTGCGATGCTTTTTTATCTACGCCTAATATTTTATAATAGTCTTTGTATTCCATAAATGGTACTCTTATTTCACTACACTAAATTAAATAAGAAATGTAGTGAATGCTATTTTATATAAACAATTATCATACCGTAAGAGCTGCGAAATTAATGGCCTGTCATATCGTCGTATAAAAGAAAAAGCACCGGTACGATCCGGTGCTTTTAATGTTTCTGTTAAATCAGATTAAAGATTACCTCTCTTTGCCTGTTCGCGCTCTATAGATTCGAACAATGCTTTAAAGTTACCTGCGCCAAAGCTTTGGGCACCTTTACGCTGTATAATTTCGAAGAACAAAGTAGGACGGTCCTCTACAGGCTTAGTGAATATCTGCAGCAAATAGCCTTCGTCGTCACGATCTACCAATATGCCCAGTTCCTGCAGAGGGGCAATATCTTCATCTATTTTACCTACACGGTTCAGCAGGTCTTCGTAGTATGCATTTGGCGTATTAAGGAACTCTACACCGCGTGCCTTGAGCTCACGAACAGTTTTAATGATATCTGCGGTAGCTACTGCAATGTGTTGCACGCCTTCCCCTTCATAAAACTCAAGATATTCTTCTATCTGAGATTTTTTCTTTCCTTCTGCCGGTTCGTTGATTGGAAATTTAACATAGCCATTACCGTTACTCATTACCTTACTCATCAGGGCAGAGTATTCAGTATTGATCTGTTTGTCGTCGAAAGATAGGATATTGGCAAAGCCCATTACATCTTCGTACCATTTCACCGTATCATTCATCCTGTTCCAACCAACGTTGCCCACGCAATGATCTACATATAGCAAACCGCCTTCCGCAGGATTGTATTCGCTTTTCCATTCTTTGTAGCCCGGAAGAAAGATACCTTTATAGTTTTTCCTTTCTACAAAAAGATGAATCGTTTCGCCGTAAGTATAAATACCGCTCATGCGCACTTCACCAAATTCATCTGTTTTAGTTACCGGCTCCATATATACTTTGGCGCCACGATTGGTTGTTTCTTCAAATGCTTTATATGCATCATCAACCCACAAGGCAAGGATTTTTACGCCATCGCCGTGTTTATAAATATGTTCTGATATTGGGTTTTCAGATTTCAATGGTGTGGTTAGTACCAGGCGTATCTTACCTTGTTTTAAAACATAAGATGCTGTATCACGAACACCTGTTTCCGGACCGGCGTAAGCCAGTGACTGAAAGCCGAATGCTGTTTTGTAATAATGTGCAGCTTGCTTGGCGTTGCCTACATACAGTTCTATATGGTCAGTACCATTTATAGGAAGGAAGTCCTTCGCCTGGCTCATTTTCTGGCTTGCTGTTAATGTTTCCATTGATTATAAATTAAGAGTTTTTTAAAATGATTATTTGTGCAATTATTCTATCCAGCTCACTATATATCTGTCATCTTCTATACCCAGCGCTTCAGGAGTCATATTCAATGGGTGAAATGTATCTACCATCACAGCCAATTCTTTTGTTTCTTTAGCACCTATGCTTTTTTCTACTGTGCCCGGATGCGGACCATGTGGTATACCTGCAGGGTGGAGTGTTATCATACCACGCTCTACATTTTTTCGGCTCATAAAGTCGCCATCTACATAATACAGCACTTCGTCGCTGTCTATATTGCTATGGTTATATGGCGCGGGTATAGCTTGTGGATGATAATCGAATAAGCGGGGGACGAATGAACACACTACAAAGTTGTGTGCATCGAATGTCTGGTGTACAGGAGGTGGCTGATGCACACGGCCTGTAATCGGTTCAAAATCGTGTATGCTCAGGGCATAAGGATATTCGCAGCCGTCCCAGCCTATCACATCGAAAGGATGTGTGCCGTACCATATAGGGTAGAGCAACCCGCGCTTACGTACCTGCACCAAGAACTCACCTTTTTTGTCAATTGTCTGCAGGTCCTGAGGTTTGCGCAGATCTCTTTCGCAATAGGGTGCATGCTCCAGCAACTGCCCGTAGCGGCTCAGATAGCGTTTAGG
>JAFDXS010000255.1 GCA_018267795.1 Bacteroidota bacterium
TTGCCTTATCTATCATTGCTTCTGTAAAATCTATGCCTATCACTTTTCCTGCCTCACCTGTTAGCTTGCGTGCCACAAAGCAATCATTGCCTGCACCGCTGCCAAGGTCTATTACAGTATCGCCTGCTTTTATTTTTGCAAACTCAGTTGGCAGCCCACAGCCCAGTCCCAGGTCTGCATCGGGGTTATAGCCTTCCAGCTTACTGTAGTCATCGCTCATTATATTATACACCTCGGTGCTGCACCCGCCTGCACCACAGCAGGAGCTCATATTGGTTTCCTTATCCTGCAGGGCTATCTCGCTGTATTTTTGTTTTACCAACTCTTTCAGTTCTTGTTCGCTGCTCATATCGTTTGGTTTTAAAATTGTTAGGAATATTTTAAGGCTTACAGCCAGTAATTCAATTCACTTGCTTCTTTCACAAAGTCATTTATTTTTTCTTTTATCTCCCCACGTACTTTTCTGGTTTGTTCCAATATCTCTTCTTTGCTGCCGGTAAATTTAGATGGGTCTGTAAACGACCACGCTATGCGCTTTGTCTTCCCCGGAAAAATAGGACAGCGTTCAGCACTCGCTGCGTCACACACTGTCACTACAGCATCATATTTTTTCCCCGCCTTCAGTATGTCAAACACGCTCTTTGTTGGGTTCTTGCTTATGTCTATTCCCGCTTCCCGCATCACTGCTACCACATTAGGGTTTAGCGTGCCTGGTTCTATCCCCGCACTTTCTGCTTCGAAATATTCGGCGCCCAGCTCATTAAGAAATGCTTCGGCCATCTGGCTGCGGGCCGAATTGTGGATACATACAAACAGTACCTTGCGTTTTATTGGAGGCATCATTTATCTGGTATTATTATATTGCAATATTGCGATTGGTTACAATAAATTTTTAACAGCACTTATCACCGGTCACAGCCACGTCCGAAAACAATTCAGTAAAAAATTGCTTGTACTGGTTCCATGTTTTAGGGTTTATACAGTAGCACACACTTGTCCCTTCCACAGTACCCTGTATCAGCCCCACATTTTTTAGTTCTTTCAGGTGTTGCGATATAGTAGGCTGTGCCAGCCCCAGTTCCTCACTAAGGTCGCCACACACACAGGCATTCACCTTCACCAGCTTTTGCAGTATAGCTATACGCGCCGGGTGCCCAATAGCCTTAGCCATATTCGCCAGCTCATTCTGTTTCTTCGTAAACAAATCCGTCTTAGTAGCGCCCATTTTTCTAAATATTCAATTACTTCATTGCAATATTACGATGAATAAATAAAAAACCAAGTTAAAATCTAAAATTTAATAATTAAGCTCCCTTAAGGCATCTTCACGAGTATCCAAAAATATCTTTGATGATAAACCCGCAGCTGCCCAGCCCATGATTGCGCCTTAATTTTTGCCGGAGACACGACAGAAAACGCTGAATAGAAGTATTAAAGTTACCACGCATACCAAAGCTCAATAGCCTTCCAATAGCGGCAATAATTTCAGCGCATACTGACGATAAGCGAACTGCGTAACCAGCGTAGAGCTACTTTTTTTGCAGGCGGAGCAGTAGCAAAAAAATCCCCTTTTTCTTTTGCTTACTTTGCTTTTGGGGAAGCAAAAGAAAAATAAGAAGACGCGATGAATACAAAACATGAGGAACCGCCATAGACATTTTTTAATTTTTACTTTTTTATTTTTAATTTGAAAAATGTGGACATCTTTATTTGCATTCCCCTATCTCAGGGTAGTATATTTGCTCAGCACCAAATGCAACCACAGGTAAAGGTGCTTGGGAAAACGAAACCGGAAATTCAGTTTTTCTCATCATCACCGGAAAATTTCAACGAAACCCAAGCCCAGCAAATAATATTATAAATACCCAAATTTCCGCCACCGGAAAAAACCGGAAATTCCGGAAAATCACATCAAATGATTTAATTAACTAATTCAACCTATCTTAACCTTTTCTTTTTGCATTTATGTCCTATATACTTTCTATTTTTGACTAAAGCCCAAACGCTTTGAATTTTTACTTTTGAATTTTGACTTCGACGAATGAGTGATAATTATATAGTATCAGCGAGAAAATACCGCCCCCAGACCTTCGACACAGTCGTAGGTCAGGAGCACATCACTACCACGCTGAAGAATGCCATTAAAAATCAGCACCTTGCTCATGCTTACCTGTTCTGCGGTCCCCGCGGTGTGGGTAAAACAACCTGCGCCCGTATCCTTGCCAAGACCATCAACTGCGAGCATCCCACGGCAGATATGGAAGCCTGCGGCGAGTGCAGTAACTGTAAGGCTTTAGAGAACAATACTTCTTTCAATATATTCGAGCTGGATGCTGCCAGCAATAACTCTGTAGATGATATCCGCGAGTTGGTAAACCAGGTGCGCTTTGCACCGCAGCAGGGCAAGTATAAGGTATATATAATAGATGAGGTGCACATGCTTAGTGCCTCGGCCTTCAATGCCTTTCTTAAGACATTGGAAGAGCCGCCGCCCTATGCCATCTTTATCCTTGCCACCACAGAAAAGCATAAGATATTACCCACCATACTCAGCCGTTGCCAGATATTCGATTTTAAAAGAATAACTACCGGCGATATAGTAGCCCACCTGCAAAGCATAGCCACCAAAGAAGGCATGCAGGCACAGGAGGCCGCACTGCACATCATAGCGCAGAAAAGTGAAGGCTGTATGCGCGATGCCCTCAGTATGCTCGATAGGATAGCCAGCTTCACCAATGGCCAACTTACCTATGCCAATACTATGGAGCATCTCAACCTGCTAGATGCCGACTATTACTTCAGCCTGGTCGATCACATGCTCGCGCAGGATGTAAGCGGCACCATGCTGCTGCTCGATAAAGTATTGGAAAAAGGCTTTGAAGGAAACATAGTGCTGGAAGGTCTTGCAGAGCACCTGCGTAATCTGTTACTATGCAAAGACCCGCGCATGGCCAAGCTGCTAGATGTGCCTAACGAGCACAAACAGGTGTATTACGAAAAAGCTATGCAGGCGCCACCTTCATTTATCCTCAGTGCGCTCAACGTTGTAAATGAAAGCGAGCTCAACTATAAGAACGCTATTAATAAAAGGCTACATGTAGAGATGTGCTTGATCAGGCTCTGCTATGTATTGCAGGCCACACAGGCTATAGCTACCGATGCAGGCGAAAGCATCGTTGTAAAAAAAAACTTTGAGCCTGTAGCGCAGCCTGTCACACCTGTCTCTCTGCCACCGGTAGCACAGTTTCAGCCACCCGCAAATAATACACCGCCGGCCGCTCCTGTACAGCAGGAAGTAGCTACGCCGCTTAATGAAGAACCGGAGGAGCCTACGCTACAGGCACCGCCCGTTTACCAGGCAGAGCCTGAGCCAGTAGCCAAAGTTCAGGAGCCGGCAAGACCTGTCGCCGCTGCCGCACCGCAGGCACCGCCTCCCGTTAATGGAAGTACCTCCCGCCGCATCAGCCGCAATATTATAGACGACCTCGATGCCGAGCTGCAGAATGCTAAGGCGGTTGAGCAGGAGAAAAAGGAACTCACCCAGGATATTGTTCAGCAGTCTTTCGATAAATACAGGGAAAAGCTTCGTGCAGATAACAAGAGCGTTTACTACGCCCAGTTCTCAGCCATGACCGTTGAAACAGCCCCGCCAGATGAGGTGCGAATAGTAGTACCCACAGATCTCACGGCTACCTACGCCAAGGAGCACAGGAATATCTTAATAGACTATTTCCGCGAACAAACAGGTATGCCTGCCATTAGGGTTACTATCGAGATACGGGAGAACGAAGAGATTGAGGCCCAGCAGCAGGTAAAGGTCCTCAGCCGCCCTGAGATATATGAGGTTATGGTGCGCAAAAACCCCAACCTTGGCCGCCTCAAAGACGGACTTAACATGCAAATAGACTACTAATAATAAATTATTATAATTAATTTTTGTGCAGGCTCATTAGCTAATCGGCTAATTATCGAATTAGCTAATCACCATTAAGCACTTTATTATTACTTTTGAACCTTAAATAGAAAATAAAGAACCGCATTTATGGCCGAAGCGATACGTATGCCACTGTTGAGTGATACGATGACGGAAGGGAAAATTATAGCATGGCACAAAAAAGTAGGAGACCAGGTAAAAAGTGACGATGTAATAGCCGAAGTAGAAACTGATAAGGCTACAATGGAGGTGATGCCTTATGTAGATGGTACGCTCTTATATATAGGTGTAGAAGAAGGAAAAGCCGCTCCTGTCAATGGTATTATTGCCATTGTAGGTAAGAAAGGGGAAGATTTTAAATCTCTGCTCAATGAAGCTCCTCCTGCTGCTGCACAACCTGCACCTGCCGCAGCTCCGCAGCCAGCCCTACAGGCACAACCACAAGCTGCACCTGCAGCCCAGGCTAATGCCGCTCCTGCCCCTCAGGCTGAAGTTAAAACAGAACAAAAACCACAGGCGCCACTTTCAGGCGATGCTACTGTAATACGTATGCCACTGCTTAGCGATACTATGAAGGAAGGCAAAATAGTAGCATGGCACAAAAAGGTAGGCGATAAAGTAAAGAGTGACGATGCAA
>JAFDXS010000256.1 GCA_018267795.1 Bacteroidota bacterium
GTAGGTGTTTTTAAACTGAAACCCGAAGGCCTTAATACAGAAGACCTTGAATTAGAACTGATTGATTTTGGTCTGGACGAACTGGGTGAGGATAGCGAAGGCAACATAATCTTACGTTGCGAATTCAATGACTTTGGTAACATGCAGAAGGCTTTGGAAGAAAAAGGTATTACACCAATATCTGCAGAACTGGAATGGATACCGCTGAATACCGTAGAGATAAGCGAAGAACAAGCTGATGATGTATTTAAGCTAATAGAGCGTGTAGAGCAGGACGATGATGTGCAACGTGTATTCCATAATATGGCTTAATATAAATTGCTTATAAGTAAAGCGACACAGGTTAATGTGTCGCTTTACTATTTTCAGAGACTTGGCTATGGCGCAAAAAAACTGTTCAAAATGTGGCAAAACATTTGGTTGCCAATCAGACAGCAGAGGCTGCTGGTGCGAAGACCTGCATATAGCTACAGATACATTAGCCAAATTGCGCAATGAGTTTGACAATTGTCTTTGCCCGGAATGCCTTAGTTTATATAAGGTTGATAACACAGTAAGATCAGAAAGTAAACAAAATCAATAATTATTTAATCCATTTGCATACGTTTGTTTTATGAAGCCATCTCGTCCATTACCGTTACTTGTAGGTCGCAAGCCTGTTATGGAAGCTTTACAGCAAGGTACCGGTATAGAGAAGGTTTTCCTCCTGCGCTCTGCAAGCGGGCCAGAGATCAATACTATAAAGCAACTATGTAAGGAGCACAATATTCCCATTAGCCAGGTGCCGGTAGAGAAGCTGGACAATATGACCAAAACCCAGCACCAGGGTGTAATAGCATGGACATCTTTGCTGCAATACATAGACCTGCAAGCTGGTATATCTCATATAGTAGAGCAGGGTAAAGTGCCTTTATTTGTATTGCTGGATGGCGTTACCGACGTACGTAATGTAGGTGCTATAGCAAGAAGTGCATTATGCTGTGGTGCGCAGGCGCTTATATTACCAACCTCTCATGCAGCTTCACTTACTGAAGAGGCTATTAAGACTTCCGCCGGTGCATTGCGTAAGATATTGCTTTGCCGTATCCCGTCTGTACAGCAGGCAGTGGATGTATTACGACTGAATGGTATCCAGGTGCTTGGCACACAAATGAAAGGAAGTATTCCTATATATGATTGCGATTTTACAATACCTACAGCAATAGTAATGGGCGCAGAAGATACCGGAATCAGCAAAGACGTAATTAGGCGTGCAGACCAGTTAATACGCATACCAATGGCCGCAGACTTCGACTCACTAAATGTATCTGTAGCTACAGGTATGATCCTCTATGAATCGCTGCGGCAGCGCATTGCAGCCAATCTGTAAATTTTTATTGGTTTTTATTGGCGACTTATATAGTTTTGCCATCGCAAAGGTTTCCCGAATCAAGTAGGGAACGAAAAGGGAATCAGGTGTAAATCCTGAACATTACCCGATGCTGTTAGCTCCTAAATAGCCTTTTGCTTCCTGCATTAGCCACTGTTCGAAAGAATGGGAAGGCCGCAAGAGGTGGAGTAAGTCAGAAGACCTGCCTTTGGAATATTTCTTATCGCTGCTTTCGGGAACAGAAGCACAGATGAGCAACAGGCCTGTCTTTTGTATTGCTGGGTTTGTTCCTATCTGAATTATTTCCTGTAGCTGCATAAGCATAATCAATTTTTAAACTTTTTAAAATTAATTTGCTATGCGCACAATTTTACTTTCGCTGTCTATTGCAGCCATTGCCATGAACACTTCAGCCCAAACGGTGGGTACATTTGAAGACCTGAGTTTGCCGAAGTCGGACACTTTCTACGTTAACTACAGCGCCCCGGGCACTGATGTAGGCTTTAATGAAAAGTTCGTTCATTATCCTACCATGTACGATACTGGTTTTGGGTATTCATTCTTAAGCTATGGGTTTGTTTACTCCAATAAAACAGATAGTGTAACACCGGGTTATACCAACCCTAATTCTGCTATTACAGCCAAGGGTTATGCCGGATCCAATACCTATATCGTTACTTATGGCAGCCATAACAATTTGCATATTGCAGATACTGCACAAGCCGATTCCGTATTAGGGTTTTACATTACTAATAATACCTACGCTTACCGCAGCATGCTGAATGGGGACGGGTTCTCTAAGAAATTTGGCGGTGTAACCGGTAATGATACTGACTTCTTTCAATTGAAAGTAAAAGGTTACCACAATGGTGTAGAAAAGACAGATTCCGTGCTGTTCTATCTTGCTGATTTCCATTATACCAACCCAACACATCACTATATAGTAAATAGCTGGCAATGGGTTGATCTGTCTTCTTTGGGTAAGGTTGATAGCTTAACATTCGCTCTGAGCTCATCTGATACTGCCGGAGGTTTTGGTATGAATACGCCTGCTTACTTCTGTATTGATAATTTTACGGTAAATGATAAACGTCTATCAGTAAATAATACACAATTAGCTGCTGTTGCTAAAGTATATCCTATTCCTGCAGGCAATAACCTATACGTAGAATTGGCTGACAGAACGGTAAAACAGTTGCGTATAGTAGATATGCAAGGCAGGCTAATGGCTGAATACCAGGTGAATAATGCAGTAACAAATATTAGCACAGAGCCGCTTTCAGCGGGTATGTATATATTGCAGTTCGCAGGT
This sequence comes from Bacteroidota bacterium, assembly GCA_018267795.1. GTDB lineage: Bacteria > Bacteroidota > Bacteroidia > Chitinophagales > Chitinophagaceae > SZAS-30. The sequence continues at coordinate 2,682 of JAFDXS010000256.1, forward strand.
GGTATACAGAATACAAGTATCCGTTTTACAAAACAATAGAATGAGGAACTTATCATTAATTTTCGTATCATGCTTTTGGGCTTTTACTGTTAGTGCGCAATATGCGCCACAGGCAGGTGTGTCTGGCAGTACAGCTATAATCGCTACCAGCAGCCAGTTTGTGGGCTGGGCTACAGGCTGTACTATACACAGGGGCTATATGGATATTGCAAATCCTTCATCAGGCTATGTAACTGCAGGCGATAGCAGCAATGCTATTGGCGCAGCCGATCATAATATCGTGAGCCTTGGTGATAGCGGGGTAGCTGATCTTACATTCGATCATCCTATTTACAATGGTCCCGGCGCTGATTTGGCAGTATTTGAAAATGGCTTTCCTAATCCTGCCAATGCAGAGGAAGCTTTCCTTGAGCTTGCATTTGTGGAAGTAAGTTCTGATGGGGTTAACTATTTTCGATTCCCTGCTAACTCTAATACTCAGGATACAACTCAGATAAGGATTGCGGGCGACTACATGAATGCACGGTATATCAATAACCTTGCTGGTAAGTATATAGCAAATTATGGTACGCCTTTCGATCTGGAGGAGCTGTCTGGAAAGGTGGGGCTTGACATTGACAATATTACGCATGTGCGTATAGTAGATGTTGTGGGCTCCATCGGTGCTCATGCATCACTGGATAACGCTGGCAGAAAGATAAATGATCCATACCCGACAGCCATACCAACAGGAGGTTTTGACCTGGATGCGGTGGGAGCGATACACCAGAAGAGTGTAAGCGTAAACCCACTGGCTGTAAATATTGGCCTTAGCATTTATCCTAATCCTGTAGTGGATAAGCTTGTGTTATCTGTACAGACAATACAGCCACATCTTAGAGTTACACTTACCGATATAACCGGTAAAGTGTTACAAACACAGCGACTGACATCAGCGGTGAATGAAATGAATGTATCGCAGTATGCACAGGGTATCTATTATCTCATATTTCAGGATGATAAAGGCAACAGATGGGCAGAGAAGCTTACAAAATTGTAACGATACTCTTTAGCTGTTTGCTACTACTTTCCTGCGTAAAGGATAAGCCCAATAGCCCTCTTACTACGGGTAGTGGCAATATCTATATAGTTTGCGAAGGTAGCCTGGGCAATGGGGATGGCTCATTGTACCAATATGATTCAAAGCAAGGTATTGTCGCCGGCGATAGGTATTATGATGTGAATAAACAACCCTTAGGCGATGTGTTTCAAAGTATGGAGCGCATTGGGAATGAGTTGTTTCTGTGCATTAATAATTCTGACAGGATTGTAGTTGTAGATGCTGCAACGCTGCAACTTAGAGGGACAATAAGCGTGCCTAAGCCAAGATATATCCTGAAAATAAGCAGTACAAAAGCATACGTTTCTACTTTGTTTAGTAATAAGGTGTATGTCATCAATCCTCAATCTTTGCAGGTGACAGGAAGCATCGACATGCCATATCAGAATACTGAAGGCATGATGCTGTACAATAACAAAGCTTTTATCTGCACATGGGATACAGCAACTAATAAACTCTATACTATAGACGCAACGGTTGACAAAATATCTGACTCTATAGTGCTTGCAGGCTATGCACCGCAGGAGATATTGATGGATAAGGAATATAAGCTTTGGGTGCTGTCTGGCAATAACCCTAAAGGGAAGAGTTGCGCCTTTAGCCGTATAGATCCGGATGATGACAGGCTTATAAAGTCGTATGTTTTCCCAAAGCAAGCTGACCCTGTGCGGCCAGTAATGAACAGAACAAATGACAGCATCTATTTTATCGGCGCTGATTTTAATGGCGGCACTCAATACAATGGCATTTTTAAAATGAGCATTTATGATGCAAGTCTGCCTGTTGAT
>JAFDXS010000257.1 GCA_018267795.1 Bacteroidota bacterium
TGTAACCTTTATGGCAGATGGTGAAAGAATGATAAGGAAGATGGTGCTGAAATAATTTTTATAAAGTAATAATAACAATTAATTAATAGAAAGGGCTGCTTTATTAAGCGGCCCTTTCTATTTTTTTACATTAGCCATAACCTAATGTATTATAGGTTAAAAAACGAGCTTTTCTTTTTAACTTTAACCATATACATTGCTGAAATACCTTATCTGGTAAGGATTATATGAGTATTTGCCATAAGATATTTTAATGATATTTTAATAATTCAATATTTAAAATTCTCTGACTCATAAGCCCTCCTGCATTGGTATCGTTATATTAATTGGAAGTTTAAAAGGCGAGTATTATTAACAATAAAAATTATAACCAAATGAAATTAACTACTACCCGGTTATTGCCTTCGTACAAGAAGGCGATTGGTTTTTTTGTTCTGTTGCTGCTAATGGTGTTAGGTACTAACAAACGTGCAGAGGCACAGAATTACATAACGCAGGGCTTTGAAGGCAGTACTTTCCCTCCATCAGGATGGAACGTGATAACAAGTGGTGGCACCAGCAGTCATGGTACAACAAGCTGGGCAAGACAAACGAGCGGCGGGGTTAGTACTCCCCTTGTAACAGCACATGGGGGTAGCGCTATGGCCTGGTATAACAGCTATTGGATATCATCAACCGGTGTTTCCAGCCTTATAACACCGGCCATGAACTTTGCGGCATATACAGGAGGGTACAACCAGGTGTCTTTCTGGTATTATAATTACACTGCCAGCGATTACCTGGATGTATTAGTGAATACATCCGATACGGATGCGGGCAGCTCAGTAGCAACACTCGGTTCCATTACCCTGAGCAGTACAAGTACAGGCTGGCACCAATATACCTATGCTATACCTAGTTCGTTTAACACCTCATCGAATGTATATATCATTTTCCAGGCCCACTCAGCTTATGGCGAAGATGAAAATATAGATGACATATCTGTAGATCATATACCGCCATGTACCGGTACGCCAGGTGTGGCATTGTCTCCTGCCGGTTTCATAGGTATATGTGCAGGAGGTAAAGTTACTTTAAGCGGCAGTGGTACAGTTATGGCATCAGGCCAGGCATATCAATGGCAGCAATCAAGCTCGGTAACGGGCCCCTGGACTGATATAGCCGGCGCTACAAATACCAGTTATACTACTCCAGGCATATCAACAGTTACGTACTTCCGACTAAAAGATTCGTGTACTGCCAGCGGCGGAGTAGGATACAGCAGCGCAGATACAGTGGCACCGGCACCACCTGCCTATGCGTCACTGCCCTATGTGCAGAGCTTTGAGAATTGGCAAAACTTTTGTGATCAATATGATGTGCCCGGATCAAACTGGGCAAACTCTCCAAGTACGGGTGATGCGTCCTGGCGCAGAGATGATCAAGGCTGCACCTATGGTGGCTGGACAAGTTCAGGTTGCTATGGCCCCGGATCTTCTTATTCAGTTAATTCTTATTCTCCCACGACTGCAGCACATGGCGGATCTCATGCGGCGCGCTTCCACAGCTCTCCTAACTATGGCAGCCTGTCAGCAACATCATCACCATGGAGCGGCAGCCTGGATCTGTATGTGAACTGTAGCGGCTCAGGTAATAAACTATTACAATTCTTCTTCAAGAACCAACCTTATCCATACTCTACCAGTAGTTTTCTACAATATAATAATGACTCGCTGGATGTATTTCTATCCACAAATGGAGGTACTACATTTACCCAGATATGGGGCGCAGATACTGCAAATGAATGGAAAAAAGTACGTATGGATATAGCTTCCACTTCAGCTAATACCATAATAAGATTTGTAGGAAAACGAATTGGCGGCGATCCTGCCGGTACAGGTTATACTTATAACTATACTGATATAGGGCTGGATAGTGTATATGTAGGCCCTGCATGTAGCAGTTTGCCGGCAATGACAACTACTCCATCAGGCACGATTACCGGATGCCCTGGTGCCCAGTATACTTTTAACATAGGCAGTTTACCATTAGTGGGTGGCTTAACTTATCAGTGGCAGCAGTCAACAGCGCTATTTGCCGGTTTCAGTGCTGCGGTTGGTGGCAGCGGTAACACTAATTATTCTTATACTACACCATCTCTGTTTGATTCCATTAAGTACAGGGCTATAGTGACTTGTCCTTATAGCAGTACAAGCGATACTACATCTGCAGTGACTATAGCTATGAGCGGCAAGCCATCATACGCAGCAATAAATCTTTCTGCACCGACAGGGCCAGGCTACCATTACAGCTTTGAGAACTGGAATAACAGATGCTCAAGTAAAGATGCACCTGTAATAGCTGCCAGTTCCAATATATCGAACTGGGCAAATTACCCATCAACAGGTAATAGCAGCTGGCGCAGAGAAGACCAGGGCAGCAGTGCGAGCTGGAGCTATACTTCCACCTCGTCTCCGTATATGTATTCACCTGCTTCCGTAGACAGTAGCCATTCGGCTCGCTTTATGACTTATTACCGTTCAAGTGGGGCGCAAATACCGGGCAATCTATACTTGTTTTTAGATTGCAGCACGATAACAGGTACAAAGGAACTGCAATACTATGTGAACACTTACTCACCTACATCTTCAAGTTACAGCGTAGATACGCTTATCGCATCGCTATCTACCGATGGTGGTGCTACGTTTACTACCTTAAGAAAAGACTATAATGGTGGGGGTATATGGAATTTTGCGAATGTAGATATCCCATCTAACTCTGCAACGACAGTGATAAAATTTCAGGGAGTAATGAGCAGCAACTATAGTTATGGCTCAGGCATAGGGCTTGATAATGTGAAAGTGCTGCCGCCGTGCAACGGCAAACCTGTAGCCGGTACGTTAAAGGGCGACAGTGTTTGTGCCGGTACTACATTTAGTAAAAAACTTATTGGCACAAGCCAGTCAGCAGGTCTTTCATACGAATGGCAGGAATCTGCAGACAGCATTACATGGGCAGATGTAATTGGCGATACTACAATGATCGCATCTTTAAGTTATAGTACTAATACTTACCTGCGTGTAATAGTGAAATGCAAAAACAGCGGATTGAAAGATACCAGCAACATAGCGCTTGTATATGTGAAGCCATTTTACAAATGCTATTGTAACCCCGTAATAAAAGCAAAGTATGCAAATATTTATGCAGGTTTTGGCAATGTTGCTATTGTAAATGAATCTGATGGCGATACCGTAATGAGCCATACCACTACAGTGTATCCAATAACATATAACCCCTGGGCTCAGTCTTTATATTCCGGTGGCACAAGGGCTTCTTTAATGGGGCATACTGATTTCACAGATACTTTCCCTGCGCCAACAGTATTCCCTGATAGTCTATATCGTTTTTACCTGACTGAGGTATGTACTTATTCCTTTTATGACGGCTACCCGATAAATGTATATATAGACTACGATCACAGCGGAACATTTGATGCTGCATCAAGCGGTGAATTAGTATTAAATAAAGAAGCAGTTTCTGCTTCCATGCCAACAGTTAGCGATACCGTACGCATTCCGCATGATGCAGCATTAGGGCTTACCGGTATGCGCGCAATTATGGGTATCTATTATTCCAGTCCATTAAATCCATGCGGCACGGGCAGCACCTACCAGTATGGTGAAGTACGCGACTACCTGGTAAATATAGACTACAGGCCATGCAGCGGCAAGCTAAATGCGGGCACTGCGGCAAGCACTGACAGTATAATGTGTAAAGGGTACAGCTTTAAGCTTGCTGATACTACACATGAATATCATCAATCTGCTATTACATGGAGCTGGCAATACTCACCTGATGGTATGACATGGGGCGATATACCGGGCACCACTAAGCGTGATACGCTGACACAAATATTTAATACAACAACGTGGTACCGTCTGCAAATGGTATGCCTTACAACACATGATACAAGCTATTCTAACATAATGAAGATAAAAGAAGGAGAAGCTTATCAATGTTACTGCTTTAGCGCTGCTACCGGCGGAAATGCCCATGACAGCAGCGATATAGGCGCATTTACCTTTGGCAGTTTTATAATGAACAGAAAGGGGCCGCACCTACTGAACCCCGCAGCTACCAGCAGTCATACCAGCTATGTGGACCGTACACTTGATCTGTATGTGGACTCTACATATCCTGTAGGGCTGTACCATATCTTAAAGTCAGCAACTCATGGCGACTCAAAAGTGACACTGTTTATTGACTACAATAACAACCTGCGCTACGACCTGCCGGATGAAAGGGTGTGGACTGCGTATACATCAGCCATAGATTGGTATATAACCACAAGCCTGAAGATGCCGGATATAGTAGTGGCAGATGTGCCAACAGGTATGCGCCTGATACTGAACAATAATGTGGGCCCAAATACACCGTCGGATGAAGGCTGCGGTGGATACACATCAGGCGAAACAATGGATTTTGTAGTGAGGTTTAATCGTGCATGGACAGCAGGTGTGGGCAACATAAGCAATATAGAAAACCTTATGATGTACCCTAACCCGAGCGATGGCAAATTC
>JAFDXS010000258.1 GCA_018267795.1 Bacteroidota bacterium
AGAAACTGTATCAGGGTTTTTTATCTGTAAGCAGGTGAGCTGTTTCCTTATTCTTATTTATGTATTGTTTATAGTTATAGCGAATCCACATTTTTATTTCAAGGTCTGTGGCATTTCGCGAGAAATCATATTCCATAGGATACGCATTCATGAAATTTGCAAGGGTATCGCCGGTAAGATTGGTAAGTGAGGCCACAACTTCAGGTGTATAGCGAGTATCGATAAAACGCTGAGCCTCCCAATAAGCAAAGTCTTTCTGGAATTTATAAAGATCCTTATGCATGCCAAATACCTTTTCTGCAATGAGGCTGATAGGGTGCATAGCAGAGCCTTCTTTTTCCCTTTGCAATGGTAATTTGTAAGGGCTGCGTCGCTCCATAGAATCGAGCTGGAAAGGCGTATAATAGCGGGAGTGGACAGTAGCCTCATTGAGCTGGTAAGTGAGCTGCTGTAACTGCACATTCATCTCTGCCACCCCTAAAGCAGGCGGCACAATACGTTCTGCGGGTTTAAAGCCGATGTAGGTAAATGCTATTTTATCGCCATTTTTCGCGGTGATGGCATACTTGCCCTGTGCGTCGGTATAGGTGGACTGTTGGGTAGTAACATCTATAACTGTAACCGCGGGCAAGGGCTTGTTACTGCCGTCCGTAACGGTGCCTTTAAGCGTTTGCGCTTTTGCTGCAAAACCTGTAAGAAGCAATAATAGAAGTATGTGATGGCGCAAATTCATTAAAAAAGATACCGTAAAATTAAGATTAGCAGTACAGTTGTGAGCAGATAAGCAGTGGTTTTGGGAATACTTTATGAAAAAGGCTTATAAAGATGAAAATAAAAGTAAAACGATTGTTAAATAGCTGGATTGCTTTTATTTTGTCTGCAAAATCAAAAAAATGTCAAGTCCTTCATTTTACCAGAGATTAGAAAAAGAGCTGCAGGAAATAAAAGAAGCAGGTCTTTATAAAACCGAACGCATAATAGAATCGCCACAGGGCGCTGAAATAACAGTGAACGGCAAAAAGGTGCTGAACTTTTGTGCGAACAACTACCTGGGCCTATCATCTCATCCTAAGGTAATAGAAGCAGCGCACCGCACTATAGATGAGCGTGGCTATGGCATGAGCTCTGTACGCTTTATATGCGGTACGCAGGACATACATAAAGAACTGGAAGCAAAGCTATCTACCTTCGTAGGTACTGAAGATACAATACTATATGTGGCGTGCTTTGATGCTAACGGTGGTGTATTTGAACCATTGCTGGGCGAGCAGGATGCAATAATATCAGACGAACTGAACCATGCATCTATAATAGACGGTGTGCGCCTGTGTAAAGCAGCACGCGGCCGCTACAAGCATAATGACATGGCAGACCTGGAGGCACAACTGCAGGCACACGCAGGAGCACGTACCCGCCTGATAGTAACTGACTCTGTGTTCTCAATGGATGGCACTATAGCTCAGCTTGATAAAATATGTGACCTGGCAGATAAATATGATGCACTGGTGATGATAGATGAAAGCCATTCATCCGGCTTTATGGGTAAAACGGGCCGCGGTGTGCATGAATTGTGCGGCGTGATGGGCAGAATAGATATAATAACAGGTACATTGGGTAAAGCACTAGGTGGTGCATCTGGTGGTTTTACCAGCGGTAAGAAAGAAATAATAGATATGTTGCGCCAGCGCAGCAGGCCTTACCTGTTTTCTAATACAGTGGCGCCATCAGTAGTAGGTGCTACTATAGCAGTGCTGGATATGCTGAGTGAAACAACGCAGCTGCGCGACAAGCTGGAAGACAACACTATGTACTTCCGCAATAAGATGACTGAAGCCGGCTTTGATATAAAACCGGGCACACACCCTATCACCCCGTTGATGTTATATGATGCAGTAGTAGCGCAAAAATTTGCTGCAGCATTGCTGGAAGAAGGTATATACGTAATAGGGTTCTTCTTCCCGGTAGTACCAAGAGGGCAGGCGCGCATACGCATACAAATATCTGCAGCGCATGAGCGTCATCACCTGGACCAGGCTATTGCTGCATTTATAAAAATAGGCAAGCAACTGGAAGTGATAAAATAAATGACTGCAAATAAAAAAGGAAAGGGACGCTGGAAAGCGTCCCTTTTTCATTAACCTATGTGTCTGATTGTGGGAATTAATGTTGTTCTGTTGGTTTTATTTCACCAGGCTCCTTCATTGATTGGCTGAACTTATCACCTTTCTTTTTAACCCAGGCCTTGAAGCGATAGGCAAGTAAGCAAAGCACAGGCACCAATATAAGTGTAAGGAAGGTAGCGAAGCTAAGACCATATATCATAGTCCAGGCAAGCGGCCCCCAGAAGGATGCGCTATCGCCACCGAAGAAAATATGCGGGTTGAGGTGAGAGAACAATGATGCGAAATCAATGTTCATACCTACAGCCAGCGGTATAAGGCCCAGTATAGCAGCGGTAGCTGTAAGCAATACCGGCGTCATACGGGTGCGGCCTGCCTCTATTAGCGCATCGTGTATGTTCATGCCTTCTGCCAGCATCAGGTCCATAAACTCTACCAGCAGGATACCATTTCTTACCACCACACCTGCAAGGGCTACGATGCCAATACCACTGATGGCAATAGAGAATGTAGTCTTGAAAATACCAAGGCCTAACAGCACACCTACGACACTGAACAATACTTCACTAAGTATGATAACCGTTTTGCTGAATGAGTTAAACAGCACAATAAGTATAAGGAAGATAAGTGCCAGCGATATCATGAACGCTCTGCCAAGGAAGCCCATAGTTTCAGCCTGGTCTTCCTGCTGACCGCCCATTCTTATAGTAATACCTGATGATGCATGGAAATTATTAATCTCCTGCTGCACTGCCTGCACCACCTCATTTGCATTGTATTTAGTCAGTACGTTTGATGAAAGCGTGATGATACGTTTTTCATTTTTACGCTTGATACCACCATAGGTAGTAGCGTAGCGAACGTTGGCAAATGAACTGACAGGTACTTGTCTTATGATACCATTCATACCCATATCACGGAAGATAACCGGCATGTTTCTCACTGCTTCTACATCGGCACGTTGTTCAGGCTTCAGGCGCAGTGTGATTGGGTAGTCATCATTCGCATCGCGGAAGCGGGAGATCTCTTTACCAAATACCGCAGTACGTAAGTTGTTTACTACTGTATAAGAAGTAATGCCTTCCGTATTCATGCGTTCCCTATCTATATCAAAAACTATTTCAGGGTTCTTTGGCTGGAAGTCACTGCGTAGCTCTTCTACACCGGCTATTTGTTTTTCATCCAGATAGCGCTTCAGTCTTTCAGATGTGCTAACGAGTGAATCAAGATTGTCGCCAACCATTTCAATCACTATTGGCTTTGCCAGTGGTGGGCCGTTACTTTCTTTGTCCACAGTTACTTCCGCACCAGGCACACCTTGTATAGCAGACCTTATTTTTTCCATCAAGGCGCTTGTAGAGATACCGTGGCGTTTTGAAAATTCCTCGTACGCTACTGTGATCTTACCCTTATTAGGGAAGTCGCCTATTTCACCGCTATTGGGATCAACTGCCCCCACTGTAACGTTTGATATCACAGATCGTACGGCTGGATTGCCTTTGCCTGTTTTAGGGTCGATACCCAATGCATCGTTAACACGTGTCTCCAGTTTCTTCAGTACATCGTTTGTATAGGTCTGATCTGTACCAACTGGTAAGTTCAGATAAACGTAAGTAAAGTTTGGCTCGGAGTCAGGGAAGAATACTACACTTGGCTTGCGTATAGCTACCAATACTATAGAGAATATAAAGAGCAGAACGGTAATCAATACAATTTTACCCGGTCTTGCAAGCGCCCATTTCAGCCACTTGGTGTACCAGTCCTGGAACGCAGGCCATGCTTTTGTCTGGAAATTGCGTATCCATTTTGAGAACACAAATTTCTCAAGCAATATAAACAGGTAAATAAAGATGACGAAGTTGCCCACACCGAATGAGCCTGATATATAAAACAGTAGTGCAATGGCGCCAAATATTATCGCCAGCACTCTATCGCGCTTGTTAAAGTGAGGTTTATCACTATCGTGTGAGTGGTCGTGCGGCTTCATGAAGCTTACTGCAAATACCGGGTTGATAATATATGCTACTACCAATGATGCAAGTAAAGTAATGATAAGCGTGATAGGCAGGTAGAACAGGAAGCTACCTATAATGCCAGGCCAGAACGCAAGCGGCACGAATGGCATAAGTGTAGTGGCAGTACCTGCAAGTACCGGCAGGAACACTTCGCCTGTGGCAAATTTCGCCGCCTTGTCAATAGGCATTTTACCATTGTCAAATATGCGGTGTGTATTTTCTATTACCACTATCGCATCATCCACCACTATACCCAGGGCCAGCAGGAATGAGAACAGCACGATCATATTGAGCGTGAAGCCAATGGAAGGAAGTATAAGGAATGCTAAGGCACACGATAAAGGCACGGACATGGCAACGAACAAGGCATTGGTAACACCCATGAAGAACATGAGGATGATGGTAACCAATATAAAGCC
>JAFDXS010000259.1 GCA_018267795.1 Bacteroidota bacterium
TTTCTGGCTATGCTTGCCGCTTTGTTCATTTCGTAGTTTTACGAAGTACACGCCGCTTGCCCATCCCATTGTGTTTATGTTGAATTGCCTGTTGCCTTTGGTGTCATACATACGTTGTCCTATTGCGTTGTATATGGCTACATCATAGGTATTGTCATTGTCCAGGCGCAGGTATAGTATATTGTTGTTTAGCTTGCCGGTAGGGTTAGGGTATATAGCTACGTCATCAGCATATACCCCTATGCTGAAGTCTTTATCGCTGATATCAAAGAACACATTGCCCTCGCCTTTTATTTTTACTCGCGCTTGCTTTGTTGTTAGTTCCGGCACGCTTACCGTTGTCACTCCTGTATTTGGCACATGCGATTTTAAGATATAAGGATATGTATAGCCCCCATCTGTCGAAAGGTAAATATCTACATACTGGCAGTTTATCGGCGGCAGGTCCGTGCGGCTCACGTTCCAGCTTATAGTAGCCACGGTGTCCACCCAGTTTAGCGATGTATTGGGGTTTGTCACCGTAAAGGGAAATCCTGTTTTTATCACATTCAGTCTTATGCTGTCATCAGGTATCAGGTAGGCGCCTACGCCATTGTATATATCTCTTACTGTTAGTTTAAAGGTCATGCTGCGTGCAGAGTCCGGCACTTTCTCGCCTGGGTAGTTCAGCGAGTCATGCACCACTGCTCTCATACACGGAAAAACCCTGTTGCTCGCAGTCGTAGGACTGAAGGAGCGAAAAATAGGTCCGTTTTTGTGAGTATCTTTAAAGGTAGCGCCAAAGTCCCCGCGGTCCCATTCTTCCCAGCAGTACGTGGTCAGCGTATCAGCCACAGAGTCTGTAGCCACAGGCGCACTAAATTCAAATGCCGTTAGATAAGGTACATTATAGCTCGTAGCAAAGGCAGGCAATCCCACAGGTTTATTCCCCGATAGGGTAGTGATGGGGCAAGTGCTCACTGCAGGGTCATTGAGCGTCTCCATTATCACCTTCAGGCTCGATGCATGAAAGTATGCATCACTGTGCGCCTGTATATCATCTCCTGCACACACACCTGCGTATGCCATTAGTGTCGATCCGCCACCCGGCTCATAGCTGCCTGTTGTATCCGTATTGCCGGCGCAGCTCCCGTTAGAGTTGTCGTTAAAGGTGTGTACGCCCCCCAGCTGGTGCCCTATTTCATGCGCCGTATAGTCTATGTCAAAGGCATCCCCAGTTGGTGCTGTAGAGCCTGATGTGCCCTCTCCCTTCATAGACGACCTGCATATACTGCCTATCTGTGCCACACCACCTGGCCCGGTGCTAAAGACATGCCCTATATCATAGTTGCCATTACCTATACGGCTATCGCATACAAACTGGTTCTGGCTCATCAATGCGAAAATATTGTTGTTGGAGTACAGGCTGCTCGGGCTTAGGAAGATAATAGTATCCTCCCTGTTCACCAGCTGAAATCTCACAGCCAGCTCCCGTTCATACACACCATTTATACGGTTCAGGTTGGTGGTCATCACACTTAGCACACCTATAGTAGTAGGTGTGCTGCCATCTACTGCCTGGGCATATTCTCCGGTACATGCCAGTGCCATTCTGTAGGTTCTCAGCTCATTCCCGTTCACCAGTCGCATCGCCCCTTTAGCTGTTTTCTTCTCTATGCTGGTGTTTTGCGCAGTGTCGCTTATCGCGCATATCTGTCGACTGTTTTCAGGCCGCTGGTAGTCTCTTTTGTAATAGCATATATAGTAGCCGTCATTCACATCACTGTAGGGGTCTATCAGGCTGGTATTATTGCCGTCATATACCATGGCATGAAATCCCTTTTCCGTAAAGTCCAGCTTCACGGTAGCAGCAGGGTTATCCTTTGCATAGCCGCTATAGGTTCTTATTTCAGCATATCGTTTTTCCATTTCCGGCTGCATTATATGGCATTGCCATATCTCAAAGGTCCTGAAGCTGCCATCAGGCATAGGCAGTTCTATTTCAGTGGTTAGCTCCGGCTTGTCAGTTGCAGAAAAAAGGATTTGTTTGAAGTAGTCCGTATTTAGCTGGTAGGCCAGCTTTCGCTCCGGCTTTATTATTTGCTTGCCCTGGCTGGGTACATAGTTAGGGTTTATCGCCTGCCACACACCTCCATTATACGCAAAGCCTTGTATGCTTAGCATCAGGAGCAGCAAGCTGGTAAAAAATATCCTCATAGTAGGGTAATTAATTCCAAAACGGTTTTATAGCCGTTTGTAGTATAGCTAATTTATTAAAAAGTATTTGAATTGAAGTTAGCTGTTTTGTATTATTCCTCGCACATCCGTAGAGGCAATTTTTGTTCTGCCTGCCTTTCATTTTGCAGTGCCCTTTCACGTATCTTCGCAGCTCCGTATGTCTTCCTTCAGTACCACATTCACACTTCAGGATATTGATGCTGCTGCACAGCAGTTTTGGCAATTCGCGCACACTTGCCGTATATTGGCCTTCAGCGGGGAGATGGGTGCAGGCAAAACCACCTTTATACATGCCCTTTGCGCACAGCTTGGCGTTGAGGATGCAGTAAGCAGCCCCACCTTCGCCCTCATCAACGAATACCGTTTTCCCACTCAGGACAAAGAGCAAATAATATATCACATGGACTGGTACCGCCTTCGCGATACCGAAGAAGCCATCAACGCCGGCCTCGAAGATTGCCTCCTGCAAAAAGACGCCTACTGCTTCGTAGAATGGCCTGAAAAAGCCTTGGATATTTTACCGCATCCATATATCTGGGTGGAGATAACCTCTATCACAGCCACTGAAAGACGGCTTACTGCAGAACTCAAACAATAGACATCGCGTGTGAAATCTAATTATAGGAGGTAACTATTCCGTCTTCTCCACCGTAAAAGCAGGATGGCCGGTAATCATCCCAGCACCACTGGTATTTTCTGCCATAACCATAATCTGAAGGGTTAATGTCATTGGGATTTCCTCGTTCGCAGATTACCATTCTAATATCCATTCCAATCCAGATTTTATTGTTAGCAATGCTTATGCAATCTTCTTTAGACCATTCAGGATGTTTCTTTTGTATCCTGCCGGCTCGTGACTTCTCCCACTTTTTTTGCTCCGCTATTTCGTTATTCTTTACTATTTCATCTGTTTTTTTCTGTACAGAGTCGATATAGTGGTCATAATAAGCATTGCTAATAATTTCAGGAGTATAGCCGTATTTAACGTCATCTTCATTAAATGCCTCTTTCCAGGCTATATGTTCATTCCTTTTTTCTGAATCAACATTTTCAAAATAGCTTATAGAATGATTGTCGGACAAAGTTCCATACTTGGCAACAATATGGTCATTTACTAGCTTTTTTTCTGATTGTGATAATTGCCTTCCTGCTGCCAAATCACTGTAGTTTAGTGCCGCTGCCTGGGCGTTATCATAAAACCAGGCAATAAAAGATGTGGTTTTTTCTTTAGAAGCTATATCATCCAAAATAGCCTCAACATCGCCCTTATAACTGATATTGTCTAATGTCACAGGATCAATTAAAATTTCAAAATCACAAAAGGAAGTTTTTCGGTGTAAGACCTTGTATTCAGGAACTTTTGATGGCTTTTTTATATTAGAATGGTAACCGCTTGACAACTGGGATGAAGCTGTTTCGCTTGAAGTTCCTGCACTAATACCAATGCCTGTCTTTGGTATGACGCTGATGAATACAAATACTAATATTAACGCTAACGCTAAAAGCGTTCCAATCACGGCTATTCGATAATATTTACGTTCTTGACTATTATTAATTAAATCAGTTGGCTCAGTGTTATTATTAGGGGAACCGATATGCTCAGTATTGGGACTGTTAAGAACATTTGTAATGGGTGTAGCCGATTCGTTTCTTTTTAATGCAGAAGTAGTCTTGCACGTTTCACAATATGTTGTCTCCCCTTTCTGCCACACCTCTTTTGAACCGCAATTTTCACAGATAATGGAATTCATAAGGTTAATTTTGAATCGAAAGTATTTAATTTGTCCATATTATTAAAGCCTATTTATCTGTTCTTTCTTCCCGCAGGTTCAAGCGTCTCCTTTGCTCTTCCAGATTTGCAATCTGGAAGCGTGCTGATGGGGATTTGCAATCCCCGACGAAATAGCCGTTCTTTCCCCAAAGGGTCTGCCCAAAAGGCGCACCTTGGCATCAGGTAACCGGAACTCCGTAGGTTCCTGCGTCTACGCTTGAATCATATATTGCCCAGGGCAAATAAGCTACACTTCCGATTACTTTACGGTACTTACCGAGATTTTTATTGGCTGATAAGCGCGCTGTCGTTTAGCCCATGATGGCGCCTTAATTTTTGCCGGAGAAACGAGAGAAGAACAAAAATGGAAGCAAGCAGTTGCTACGTACGCTGAAGCTTAATAACCCCCAAAACTGCGGCAATAATTTCAGCGCATGTCGATGATAAGCGAACGGCTAAACAGGCGTAGAGCTTCTTTTTTTCAGCGGAGCAATTGAAAAAAGTCGCCTTTTTCTTTGTTACTTTCATTTTTGGCGAGACAAAAAGAA
>JAFDXS010000025.1 GCA_018267795.1 Bacteroidota bacterium
GACTTGAAAAGTTTTTAGCAGGTGTTAACGGCAGGTTTGTAATTGGTTAACAAGCGATTAAGAAACAGAAAAGAGGAAAAACAGCTCTTAACTCAAGCCAGCAAAGGCTTTTACTAATTGACTAAAAATTGCTGCTAAAATTTATACCTTCACTTTATAAATCAACTCAATATGGATAATCTTATCCCCTCTATGGGGCAATCCCTTATCCAGTTACTCATTTGCCTCGTTTTTTCCTTTCTTATAGGCCTGGAGATCTACATCAAGACGGAAAAGGACAAACGGGATATGCTATTTGGCTCCGAACGGACATTTACATTCATTTCTTTATTAGGCTTTATTCTTTTAAAAGCTCAAAGCCTGGTTCCTTATATATTTATAGTAGGCTTTGTTGTTGTGGCAGCTTTTCTGTTATTATACTATTTAAACAAAGAACGTGCAGGCTCACCCGGCATTACCATTATCATTACCTGTCTTCTTGTATATACCTTCCCTTTGGTCGTGCAGGTATTTCCTGTATGGTTTTCCATGCTCATCATAGCGGTGATCATGGTGCTCATTGAGATAAAAACCAATATCAAAACCTTTGCAGAGAAGATTTATACCGACGACTTTATTACCCTTGCCAAGTTTGTTATCCTTTCATTTGTCATTCTCCCCCTGGTTCCCGATCGTGAAATAATTACAGGCATACCTGTTTCCCCCTATAAACTATGGCTGGCTATTGTTGCAATTTCCTCTATTTCTTATGTAAGTTATCTTTTACGAAAGTTTGTTTTCCCCCGTGCCGGCTTAATACTCACCGGCATTCTCGGCGGCCTCTACAGCAGCACAGCCACTACATTTATACTGGCACGCCAAAGTAAAGAAAAACTGGAAGCCCCGGCACACTACGCAGCAGCCATCATTATAGCTACCATGCTCATGTTTGTTCGCGTCTATATCCTGGTGGTGATCTTTAATCCTGTGCTTAGCATTCACCTGCTTCCCTATTTTCTTGCCCTCATCATTATCAGTGGCCTTACAAGCTTTGTTATTTACAGGCTTGCACCATCTAATGCTGTCAATCGTGTAGATAGCGACCTTACACGCCAAAACCCCTTAGAGCTTAGGGTGGCACTTATATTTGGTGTATTATATATCGCATTCTCACTGGCTACCCAATATACACTTACCTATTTTGGTGGCCATGGATTAAATGTCCTTTCATTTATTGTTGGCTTCACGGATATCGATCCTTTTTTGCTGAATCTTTTCCAGGGCAAGTACGCAGGCATTACAGTTGCAGCTATCAGTGCAGCCTCTTTGCAGGCCATAGCAAGCAATAATACCTTAAAGATGACCTATGCCCTCAGTCTCGGCGATAAAGATATACGCAAGTACATACTCGCAGGCTTTGGCATTATTATAGCCTGCAATATCCTCGTCATATTCCTTATCTAACCTAATTGAGTGAATAGCTTATCAATTCTATGTGTTTTTTTACCTGTGGCCCAAAAGGCATTACAGCGTAGTCTTCTGCTATTAATCCAATTCCCTTGCTAATATAAATATTCTGCCTGAAGCTATAGTCTATTACCGAAAATGCTCTTGATATCATAAACACATTACTATATGCCCTTCCCGCCACTACCAATGGGTTACTTAAAAAGCTGGCTACCGCTGTATCCTGGCTAAGTGTTGATGCCATCCAGACACTATTATTACTCACAGGGAAATCAATCAGGAAGTCAGCAGAAAGAAAGGAATACATGTTATTAGCAAACAATACACTATGGGATGTTTGCACATAGTATGGAGAATCTACGAGCATATTGTGATAATACATTTTACAATACCACCAGGTAGTATCTCCTTTAGATCGATTTGACGTGATTTTCAGCACAGCAGTATCCGTCACATTAGTTTCGGAGTCTGTCACTTTATAGGTCCACTGGTTATTTACTTTTAGCGGATATTCCGAAATACTCATGGAGCTGCTTCCACTGCCACTTTTCTTACAGGCAGTAAATGACAATAACACGATAAATGATAATAGATAGATACGTTGCATGACTAAATGAATTGTACCTCTGTATCCCAAATTCTATGCCGAAATTTTAAATATATAATAAACACTCGCTCCATATCAAAATCCAATCTTAACTTCAATAAACAGTATAAGCTCAAAACAGCTTTAGCCATTACCTTTGAGCCTGCTATTATTTAATTATTACGAATGATTACAATTATCTCCTGCACCAACAGGCAGGATAGCATGACACTTAAGGTTGCCCAGCTCTACCAACAGCTCATATCTGCTAAAGCAGACAATGTAAAGTTGTTATCTCTGCTTGGCAAAAATGTATATGAGCGCAACGACGAACTGAAACAGATAGAAGCAGAATACCTGATACCTGCAGAAAAGATTGTCTTTGTAATGCCCGAGTATAATGGCAGCTTCCCCGGCATACTAAAGCTAATGATGGACAACAGCGATATAAAGAAATGCTGGTGGCATAAAAAAGCAATGCTGGTCGGCGTGGCAGATGGCCGTGGCGGCAACCTGCGCGGCATAGAGCACATGACCAATATATTGCACTACCTGAAGATGCATGTACTATATAACAAGATGCCCCTCTCCCGCATAAATGATGAAATATCAGCCGAGGGAGAATGGCTCAGGCCCGGCACACTAAAAGCCATAAACGAGCAAATAGACGAATTCATAAAATTTTAAAAAGTAGCAAGCATGCGCTCACGCGGATTTGTAATCACCATACTCACAGTCATATTTGTAGCAGAGTACTATAGTTACATGGTAGTTCGCTCTGCCCTGCGTTCGCTGCCGGGGCCCTGGCGCACAGGCTTAACTGTTCTTTATGTTACGCTCACAGCACTTACATGGGCCAGTCTCATCTTCTTCCGTCGCATACACTGGGCCAATATGCACCACATGGTGCGCAATGTCTTTGTAGCATTCACCATTGGCTTTTTCGTAGGCAAAATATTCATTCTGCTCATCATGCTGCTCGATGATATCCGCAGGTTCTTCATGTGGATAGCGCACTTCTTCGTTTCAAAAGATACACCCGTTGCCGAAACAATTACCAAAGGCATGAGTCGCTCAGTTTTTATGTCGCGCCTTGCGCTTATCATTGGTGGCACTTGGCTTTTCGGTTTTGTATATGGCATCAGCAATCGCTATCGCTACCAGGTGCGCAGGGTAAAGCTCCAATTCGACGAACTCCCTACTGCATTCCGTGGCTTAAAGATCATACAGGTTTCAGACATACACACCGGCAGTTTCGACAATCACGAAGCAGTAGCCGCAGGCATGCGTCGCATTATGGATGAGAAAGCAGACCTCATCTTCTTCACAGGCGACCTGGTAAATAACCGCGCTGACGAAGTAGATGAGCGCTACCAGAAAATATATGCAACGCTAAAAGCCCCAATGGGCGTATACTCCATCCTCGGCAATCACGACTATGGCGACTACGAGCAATGGCCATCTTTAGATGCTAAAAGAGAAAATCTGAAACACCTTACAAACATACACGCAAGTTTAGGCTGGAAGCTCCTGCGCAATGAAAATGCAGTATTACAACGCGGCAATGATAAAATAGCTATAGTAGGCGTAGAAAACTGGAGCGCCAAGGCCAACTTCCCCAAGTATGGAGATCTCAATCTGGCACACCACGGCCTGGAAGGGCAAAATATTCCTTTTAAAATACTGCTCTCTCACGATCCCTCTCACTGGGATGCCCAGGTGCGCCCCGGCTACCCCGATATTCAGCTCACACTTAGTGGTCATACCCACGGTATGCAGATGGGTGTAGAGATACCTGGCTTCAAGTGGAGTCCCGTACAATACATGTATTCCAAATGGGCTGGCCTCTACCAGGAGGGCAATCAATATCTTTATGTAAATCGCGGTTATGGCTTCCTCGCCTATCCCGGCCGCTTAGGCATACTGCCCGAGATAACAGTTATAGAATTGGTATAGGCAATTTGGAATAGTAGCAGGCAGGTATGTAAAAAAGACGCCGTTCCTGTTTACCCCCACCCGCCACTAATGATGTACCTTTTTTAGTATTTTCTCTACTGCCTCAGGTCTTGGCTGTAGCAGGTCATTTGCTATTTCCTGCATATAGGCCCTCATTTCCTGCACCAGGTCGGTGAGCAGTTCTTCTCCATCCTGCAGCCTTTGTGCGGCCGCAGCTTTAGTGTTTTCTACAGTAAATTTCTTAAGTAAAGTTTTTGGCATGGACATAGATTTATCTTTTAACGGCAATAAAAACAGATTATTGTATGGCATTTAAAAAATCTCCCACTATAACAATTCCTTAATATTCCCCCGAAAAATGCCCGCATTTACCCAAACTTATCTGGCCTGATATTGTTATCTTTCAAATGCATTTATGAAAACAATTGGCATCACAGGCGGAACCGGATTTGTAGGCAAACATCTTTCCAAGCTATTACTTAGTAAAGGCTATGAGCTCATCATATTCACCCGCCACCCCAAACCCTCTGAGAAACAAAACCTTACATACGCCGCCTGGGATCCCGAAAAAGGCACATGCGATGCCAATGCGCTGCAAAAGCTCGACGCAGCAATACACCTCGCCGGCGCCGGCATTGCCGACAAACGCTGGACAGAAACCCGAAAACAGGAAATAGTAAATAGCAGGGTTCAGGGCACAAAGTTCCTCGTCTCCATGCTGCGCCAGCACGCCCCCAACTGCAAGACGCTGGTTTCAGCCTCCGCCATCGGCTACTACGGCCCCGACCGCGATGGCACACCACCCTTCAAAGAAACAAATGTTTATTATAACGACTTCCTCGGCAATACCTGCTACAAATGGGAGCATGAAGCCCGCGCAGCAGAAGACATCATGCGCACCATCATATTTCGCTTTGGCATAGTTCTGGGTAAGGAAAGCGGCGCTTTCCCCCAGTTCGCGGGGCCGCAGTCCTTCGGTATAGTGCCCATCCTCGGCTCAGGCCGCCAGGTAGTTAGCTGGATAGAAGTAGACGATCTCGCCCGCATGATAACCTACGCCCTTGAGCACACAGATATGAAGGGTAGCTACAACGCAGTAGCACCAAACCCAGTCACCCACAAAACCCTCATGAAAACAATAGCCCGCACAAAAGGCGGCATCAAGATCCCCATCCCCGTCCCCTCATTTGCATTAAAGATAGCCCTCGGCGAGATGAGCGAAGAAGTACTAAAAAGCTGCACCGTCAGCGCTCAAAAGATACAAGCCACTGGTTTCACTTTCCAGTACGACACTATTGACAAAGCCGTAAAAGCTATTCTTAAAGATCAATAAGCATAGTCACTCAGATACTCATACTGCTTCGTTAGCTTCCCATCCCTGCATATAGTAGCGCGCTCTATTATCTCGCTCTGCTCCTTCAGCAATTCCCCCAGCACATACTTCTCAAAGTGCAGCCCAAAGTATTCCGATGCATCACAGGGCAACTCATTCGGCAGGTTATCCACCGCCATCACATCTATTGTATCCTTCGTCTGCTGGTAGGGTGCTACCCGTTGCTGCGTCACCCTGTCTATGCCATACACAGGCTCCGCAATGGTCGATGCACCCACGTTTATCGGCACACTACCATCTATATCGCAGGTTATATCTGCTATCGCCTGTATGCGCCAGTCCTTGCGCTGTATATCTGCCTTCTCAAATAGCCGAGCCACATGGTGGTCCCAGTATATACCGTTCATCAGTATATCCGTCTGGTTCACATAGCTGCTAAAGAGGCACTTATATGCCTCCGGGTTCGCATGAAAGTCAT
The DNA here is from genome assembly GCA_018267795.1 of Bacteroidota bacterium. Taxonomy (GTDB): domain Bacteria; phylum Bacteroidota; class Bacteroidia; order Chitinophagales; family Chitinophagaceae; genus SZAS-30. The sequence continues at coordinate 5,800 of JAFDXS010000025.1, forward strand.
CTCTGTGAAAAAGCCCGTTGTCCTTTCTCGCATACAGCGTCATCCCCTTCAGGTGCGTATATACCGGGTACTCGTATTCATGCGTCAGGTAGTCTGCAGGCTCCACCGGCTCTATATCCAGGTGCGTCATCACATCCAGCACACCAGCGGCTACCTTACCACTCCCCGTTACCGCTATCTTTATATTGGGCAGCTTTATATCGTCATAGCTGTCTATCACATCCTCGTATGTACGCACCTCATGCGCCGCCGGCAGTTGGTACAGCCCCGTCTTTCGGCCATAGGTCAGTAGCCCGTTGTGCGCCCCTACTATCCCTGCAAACAGCCCAAAGCCCAATATGCGCTGTTCATCGCTATGCGTCAGGCATTCATAGTCTATCATGCGTATCTTTTTCGCTATCAGCGCATGCATCAGCTTTTGGTTATAGGGCTGTTTTTTCTTGGTATGACTGAAGAAAAAGTACGTCTTCCCCCCTATCAGCTGCTCCACCGGCACCTCCTTTATCCCCAGCAGCACATCGCAGCCGCTCATATCCTCGCTCAGGCTTATGCCCGCTTCCCTGTATTTATCATCGCTGTAGCAGCGCTCGGGCGATGGCTGCACCACTATCTCCACATCATATTCTGCCTGCAGCTCCGCACATTGTGCAGGCGTTAGCGCCACCCTTGTGTCTGCCGGTCTTTTACCTTCGCGTATCAGTCCTATGCGCACCATCTTTTTGTCTATTTTTGCCTCAAATATAATATACTCATTCCGCTTCCCATGGTCAACTACTTCGAGCTTTACGCACTGCCTGTCAGTTTTCATCCCCATACGGCCAATGTAAAATTCAAATTTTACGAGCTTAGCCGCACATGGCACCCCGACAGGTTTGCGCAGGCCGATGATGCTACCCGTGCCGAAGCCCTGCGCATGGCCGCGCTCAACAACGATGCATACAAAACCCTCAGCAATCCCGATGCGCTCATGGCCTATATCCTCAGGCTATACGGCATGCTGGAGGAAGAAGAGAAGTACAACCTGCCCCCCGATTTTCTTATGGAGATGATGGAGCTCAACGAACTCATCAGCGAGTACGAGCTTGACCCCGCCAATGAAGAAGCAAGATCAGAAGCCACCGAAGCCATAGAAAGCGAATTCCGCGAGTGGGACCTCGAGGTCGCTCCCCTTACCCAACGCTTCAATGAAGGAGAGCACACGCCTGAGCTACTGTCAGAGATAAAAGATTACTATTTCCGTCGCAAATATCTGTTGCGCATTCAGGAAAGAATTGCTACATTTGCCACCCCTAAATAAGGGAAAAATACCAAAACAAAGTGCCCGCCGCCCGGATGGCGGAATTGGTAGACGCGCTAGACTCAAAATCTGGTTATCGCAAGGTAGTGCAGGTTCGATTCCTGTTCCGGGCACTTATTAAAACCTATGTATTACATAGGTTTTTTTTATTGAAATATTTCAATAACAATTCTACAAGAAACTAAACACTAAATTTGGAATAGAAACTTATATGACATTAGCCCGTTAAAACCAATAACAACTATGGACTACTATTACCAGTTAGTAACTCTTGGCGATGTAGATGAGCTATCGGAAAATATATTAGATGTTCTTTGGCGAAAAATTGATGAACTAGGAATTGCTAAAAAGAACTTTAAAATTATTAATGAAATTTCTTTTGCGAGCTATGTTAAAAATTGTCCTACCTATTGTTTATATTTTGGAAGTAAAACTGGTAATTTTCAAAGTATAGCCGCAACCGAGAAATTAATTCAAACTGGATCATTAATTCTTCCAATTTTTTTTGAAGAAAATAAATTTGCAATACATATCCCAAAGATTTTAGAAAAGTACAATGGTTTTCTCTATAACAATGCGAATAAAATAGAAAGCATTGTCGCGCTAATTTTAGAAGGATGGGGATTACTTCGCAGTTCCAGAAAACTTTTTATCAGTTATAAGAGAACCGAATCAAGATCCGTAGCGATACAACTATACGAGGAATTCGAAAAAAATGGCTTTGATGTTTTTTTAGATACACATAGCATCAAGCCAGGTGACATATTTCAAGACGAATTATGGCATAGGATGACTGATTGCGATGTTATAGTGGTTCTTAATACACCTAATTTTCTAAATAGTTTTTGGTGTAAAGAAGAAATCGCAGAAGCAAATGGCAAATTAATTGGGATCGTTCAATTAGTATGGCCAAATCACAAATTGGAAAATATTGCTGAGCTGTGCCTACCTATCAGCCTAAAGGACTCAGACTTTGTAGATAAAATATATGATGATAAAAACAAAAGTTTATTTTCTGATCATCAAATTGATAAAATCATAAGTAATGTTGAATCTGTAAGAGCAAGAAATCTTGTATCACGACAAAACAGTATTATTAATGAATTATTAAATACTGCACAAAGCATGGGCATACACCTCACTTTGCAACCCGAAAGATATTTAAGTCAGAAGTTATCTGGCGATCAAGATAGAATTTATATCCCAACAGTTGGCATTCCACAATCGTTTGACTGTAATCGCTCTGAGGAATTAATTAATAATATTGCAAAACATAAGGTGGCTAATATATACTTAGTATACGATCATATTAGAATTCGAGATCAATGGCTAAAACATTTAGCATGGTTGAATGACTATTTGAAAGTCCAAACACGACAAATAAAAGACGTACAATCATGGCTCACAAAGAATTAAAAAAGATATTTCTTTCAGCAAGTATTCCTTTACCAGAAAGAAATCAGGAGTTTTTTGATACAGCTGATTTCATAGCAATTAGAGATGCGGTAAGAGCACTTGCTACTATTATCCTTCCTAAATGTCATCTTATTTGGGGTGGCCATCCTTCTATAACGCCCATTATTAGGTATGTCTTAGCACGTATGGATACAAATTTAAAACAACATGTGACATTATATCAGTCTAAATATTTTGAATCAAGTTTTCCAGAAGACAATTTTGATTTTGAACATATCCAATTAACTTCCAAGATGCCAACACGCGAAGAAAGTTTGAATGTGATGCGAAAAGAAATGATTTCTCAAAATAATTTTAGTGCAGGTGTATTTATTGGAGGGATGGAAGGCATATTGGATGAATATATTTTGTTCAAAAAGTATAATCCAAGAGCAATAGTTTTACCGATAGCTAGTACAGGAGCAGCTACAAAAATTCTTTATGATAATTATATAAATGAAAAAAATGACCGACTCCAAAATGACTGGGCTTATATGTCCTTATTCCGAGATCTATTGTTAAATAAACTATAGGAGAATTGACTACTCAACGTAATCATTGAATAAGAATTTTATTCGTTTGCACTGAATAATGTGCTTCGCTTTTGTCAAAATCAAACGGGTCTGCAGTAACTAAGTTTAACTTATCGGAATATGCACTTTCAAGCCATGTCACTAAAGGTTGGGCTTCTTCAATGGTATATTTACGGTGTCCAACACCATTTTTGTAGCCTAAATTTGTCATTATATCGTTGGGTAAGACTACCGCAGCAATACCAAAATAATAAAAATGTTTAGAAATAAGTACGTTTTTTGATTGCGTGTCCCTGTTCAGATTATATTCATTGATTGTTCCATCGGCATTACTATGATGAGAAAATGCTTGAGTCCATCTTCTTTCTTCCTCAAGATAGTAATATATATTGTCTCCAAGTAGCATTTTTTTACTACCATTACGTACTGGCTTTTTATTTTTAAATTCGGGATTTTCCCAGTATTCATTAAAAGTAACTTTCTGCGTTATCTTCATTGCAAATATGCATTTACCCGCAGATTTCAATCTAGCCCCACCAACACCAAATATCCAATCATTTGCTCCTGCAGAATTTCTAATTCGAGGTTTACAAGTTGCCAAAGTACATATACCATGAAAAGGATTTGGAGCAAAACCGAAATCTCTGTCAACTACATAGATATAGACACTGCTCATAATTAGCAATTTACATTTTGACTAGAATTTGGTGGTAATCTGTTAGTTCCGTCAGGGTTTTGAAAATTATTTTCTCCATCAATAGCGTCAATAATTTTATCTGTATTCCAGCCAACAATAGCAGATGCATATTTTTCTAAACTTGAAGGTATATCTGCTTCGGTACCACCCCTTACAAAAACCCCAACAATCCTTTTACCCTGTTCGTTTGCTTTATCAATTTCCCAATTAACCCAAGGTCTTGAATGCGTATCCTTCCCTATAAGAACGACCACCGTACTCGCCCATGAAATCTTCATTCTTAAAATACGCTGAATGACGGCCTCACTAACCTTCTTCTCGTCCATTTTCCTTTGATTTGCCGGCTTCATTCGTACTGAGCTATTCCTTATATCAAATCCTTTTGACGACAACAAAGAAGTAAGTTTTGTGACTTCAGCATCATCTTCATGGTGATGACTTATAAAAAGATGTCTTCGTTTTGTTTCTGACATTTCAAATTTATTTGATCGTTAATCTCCCACTTCGGAGGAAAAAATAATTCAATTGGACCTTTACTTTGACTATATTTTTGTTTGATTCGCTTTCTCCCATCACCGACAGTTATTTCAGGATTTGCAACTCGTAAATATTTGTCTACCTCACAAAAAACATTTTGACAATCAATTAACTGAAGTGGTCTTCCCCATAAATTAGGAGCTTTGAGCTCTAATCTTTTACATTCCTTTTCTTGCTCATCGACCATCATCTTAATAATATCTTCAAATGAATAATCCCCCATTGTATCAAAACATTTAGAAATTCCATTCTTGGCGCCTGGACCAGCAGTTACAAAATCCATTTCAGAGAAATTGGTAAGCGTACTGTAGTTTAAATCTATAGAGTATTGAAATGCTAAGAAATTCCCAAATGATGGATATCCTAAAAGTAACTGATACACTTCCGACAAACTTTTACTATTTGCAATTCGATCAGGTAATCCTTCAGCAATCATGCGCTCGATAAGAGCTAAATGATTGCTATGCTTAAACTTGTATCCAAAAGAAGTTCCAGCTGAGGGCATAATGTAAGCTGCAGAATAAATAGCTTTTTTCTTTGCTAACTCTTCGGTCAATATCTCATCATACAGATTAAAGGAAAACGTTTCATAAGAAATCAGACCAAGTCTAGTTTTAAGACACTCATAAGTTTCTATCTTATTGAAAATTTTGAAAAGAATCGTTTTAAAAAATAAGTTTTCAATGGACTCAGCATTGTTTTCATACTGTATTTTTATCAAGTATTGGCTAACTCGATCAGATGCACGAAATACGTTAGTAAACCTATTGGCCGCTATAACGGGGTCATTGGTCCAAGGCCCAATCCAATTATTCAACCTCTTTTTAAAAACATCAAAACGTATGAAGGCAAATTTCCAATAGGCATCATAGGCACCGGATTTCTTCGGCTTAGCTAATTTTGTGAAATGATTAAAAGACATTAGCAAAAATACTTTATTCCTAACTTCCCAAATATTGTAATTTTTTTTCTTTTGGCGATACGAGCACCTTACCGCCTCTATTATGAAGCACTTTATGAAAAACTTTATAGGACTCAACAATGGTTTTTTCCCATTGAAATGAGCTAACTATAGACACTTCCAAATCTGTAGTCAATTGCTTAATCATGTTCAAGAGTTCAGTGTCGATTCTATCACTTTCCTTTAGCATTTTGTTCCCCTTAGCATAATTATATACTATAAGAGTAATTGCTTCCTCTGCGACTTGGGGTCTTCCTCGATCTTCAGCATCCAATGTTATCAAATCACTTTTGCGTTTTAATTTCATTAGATGGCG
>JAFDXS010000260.1 GCA_018267795.1 Bacteroidota bacterium
ATACCTGGGCGGTTTCATAGTCCTCCATATACCAGCCTATAGCCCGCACCTTGCTTAGTATGCCTGGCAGCCTTTTCCGTTTACCATTTTCCTCTACTATATAGCCGCGTTCCCGTATGTGCTCCGCTATATACAAAGCCTTATCTACATCTTTTGTATTCAGGGATATGTTGAATGCCACCAGTATATTTCTTGCACCTATTACTGTAGCGCCACTCCGGGCCGTAAATGTTGCAGGGCCATAATCAGGTAGCCAATCCGGCAATTGCATTTTTTCTGCGAAGCCCTCATATTGACCTTTGCGTATATCGGGCAATGCACGCCTGTGCTCCTTCAGTGCCGAATGCTCGTAGAGATACACAGGTATATGCAGCTCTTCGCCTACCCTTTTGCCTAATATATTAGAATATCGGATAGCATCTTCCATACTTAATCCCGCCAATGGCACCAGGGGGCAGACATCTGTAGCACCAATGCGTGGGTGTACCCCCTGCTGTTGCGTCATATCTATTAGCTCTGCTGCTTTCTTTATCCCCCGGTAAGCTGCCTCAACAACTGCATCCGGATAGCCTGCAAAGGTCATTACGGTACGATTAGCTGATGGGCTAGTGTCTATATGCAATAAATGACAACCGTTTACAGATCTTATTGCGTCTGCTATGGCATTAATTTTATTTTTGTCCCTCCCCTCACTGAAATTCGGTATGCACTCTAATATGGGCAGTTTGCTATTCATCTATGTAAATGTAGAAAAACATTGAAATATCTGAAAAGACAAAATTTGCAATAGCCAATTTAATGATAATCATAGCGGTACGCGTACGGGACATCTCCGCAGAATTATAGTATGCACAATGGAACAATTTTTTATCTGTTTCGCTTGTCAATGACTAATAAAAAATCGAAACCATGAGAAAAATCTACTTATTGCTGCTTGTCGCACTACCCTTGCAGTTGATGGCGCAACCCACCATACATAATGCTGAAAACTTCAGCTCTAATATTACCTTAAGGTATGTGAATTGCAACTATGTAAGCCCCGGCCCTTCAGGCACTAACCAAACCTGGGATTTTTCGGGCAGCTTTACCAGAATTGATACAATGACGGTACAGGTCTATATACCCCTTGGCACGCCTGCTATACCTACTGCTAATATTATAAAGCGCTATGATGACAGCACTTCTGATTTCTATACCAGTTCGTCAAGTGCTAGTTACCTGATTGGCCGCATAGACTCTTCGGCAGCCGGGGCAGGTACACAAACCCGGTACAACCCAGGTATACTTTCTGTGAAGCTACCCATTACCTACAACCTGTATGATTCTGCTTCTTTCACATCAAACTACATGGTGCAAGGACAATATGCTGCAGGAAAGGGCATGAGCAGCGTTAAGGCTGATGCCTATGGTACACTCAAATTACCGAATGGGATTAATTACACTAATGTAATGCGTGTGGTGCAGACATACTCCGAAGCGGATAGTGTATTGCCGCCGGGCCCTGCAACCGGAACCATTAGTATAAGTTCTGTGTCTTACAAATGGTATGATGACTCACATACCGAAGCATTGCTGGAAATAGACTCAAGTCATATTACTTCTTCTTCAGGTGGCAATTTCAACTTTAGCAATGCTATGTATTTAACTTCTGAAAATACGGGGGTGGCAACTGTGAGCAATTCTAACGCTGCATTTACTGCTATGTTCAATAATGATGAGCTGAAGCTATATGGCAATACAGCTAATGATAAATATGATATAGCCGTATATAACATTGCGGGGCAAAGGATTTTTGCTTCTGATTTTACAGGAGGCGCTAACCTTAACACCTTTAATATGGCCCGCAATCTTCGCCCCGGCATGTATATCATTTCACTTGATGATATGTACACAGGAAAGCAAACTATTATAAAAGCAATAAAGCAGTAAGTCTATAAATATTGTTATAAAACAAAAAAGTTGCAGCCCATAAGCTGCAACTTTTTTGTTTTTCACTTTATTTTGAGCCATGAACTGGATACAGCACCCTGTAACACTTGAAGGCACTAAAGTAAAACTATCACCGCTAGAAAGTGCTCACTTTAATGAGCTGGTGGAAGTAGCGAAACAGAAAGCCATCTGGGCTAATTATTCTATAGACGGCAGCGAGCCAGGTAAGATGGCAAGCCTCTTAAAAAGTGCTGTACTAATGCGCGCTACGGGCGAGCAATACCCCTTTACGATAATCGATAAAATCAATAATAAGATCATCGGCAGCACCCGCCTATACAATGCATACCCCGAACACAGAAAACTGGAAATAGGCTGGACCTGGTATGACCCCGCCTACTGGGGCAGCGGACATAATATAGAATGTAAATATCTTTTGCTGGGCTATTGTTTTGAAATACTGAAAGCGGTAAGAGTACAATTCCAGACAAATGAAACAAACGAGCGCAGCCGCGCAGCTATACAGAAGATAGGCGCTACCTATGAAGGTATACTGCGTAAGGAAAGAAAAATGGAAAATGGTATCTTTAGAAATACTGTTATGTTCAGCATTACAGATGATGAATGGCCGGGCGTAAAAAAGATGCTGGAGGAACGTCTTGCACACTAAATGCTTTTTATGAAAAAACTCTTCTCTGCGCTGTTGTTAATATCATTCATCACGGCTGTGCATGCTGCTCCCTGCGATAGCCTGCAGCAATACCTGGACCAGGCAAATTATTTCAAATTAAGAACAGCACTTGCAGATCCTAATTGCAAAGTAAGCCCTTTGTTTAAAAGCTATTGCCAGGTATTTGTATATAATGCATTTAACCAAAATGTACGCTCAATAGAGCTTGCGGACTCCCTTCTTAATATACAGAATTCAAAACTTGCTGATAAACAGCTGGCCTCACTATGGGAGCTTGAGGTTGACAACTACAGTAAGATATATGCCTATAAAAAGGCTGCTGAAAGTGGCGATGTGATTATCAACAAATACCCCAAAGACGTAGATAATCTTGACGATGTAAAAAACACCAACAAGATATGGCATGCACTGGCAGATATTGCAGCGCAGACTATAGAACAAAGCACCGATGTAATAGTACCTATACATAGAGATATAGCAGGGCTCTGGAACGTAAACGTGACAACGGGAGATATTGCAGAGGATTTTATTTTTGATACGGGCGCCAACATATCTACCATTACTGAAAGCACTGCAAAAAGAATGGGCATAAAGAAGCTGGACGTTGCTTTTAATGTATCAGGCATACAAGGCACTGATGTACAATCAGGCATTGGTGTTGCAGACAGCCTTAAGATAGGAGATATAACACTTAGAAATGTTGTATTTCTCATTATGCCCGATGAAAGTTTTAATTTTCCTAAGGCAAACTATTCTATAAATGGCATACTTGGCTACCCTGTTATCAATGCAATGAAAGAAGTGCGTATATCAAAAAAAGGCACACTGGAAATACCTCTTATCCCATCAAAAAGTGAGCTGAATAACCTGGCGCTCGATGGTCTGTTCCCCATGCTGAATATGGTTGCAGGCAATGACACCTTAGTCTTTCATTTCGATACCGGCGCTAAAACATCCGATCTTTTCAGCACCTATTTCAAGTTGCACAAAAAAGAAATCATTAAAAATGGGGCAAGGAAAACAGTAGAGCTTGGTGGTGCAGGCGGCTTTGTAAAAATTCCCTCTTACGAGCTAAAGAACTTTAAATTTCATATTGGGACGCAATTGGCTATGGTAAGATATATCACTGTTTTTTCAGAGCCTGTAAAGGAATCTAAAGAATTAGTGTATGGCAATATAGGTCAGGACATCATTGGACAATTTGATGAAATGACCATCAACTTCCAAAGCATGTTTGTGTCATTCAAATAAAATGAATCGATTAATTTTTGCCAAGCATCATATAATGCTTATTTAAAATAACAATGCTTTGAGGCTTCATTTTCACTACTTAGATACATAGCTTATCTTTGAGGCCCAATTGCAAACAATGTCTGACAACAACCGTTACAACCAGCGTGGAGTTTCCGCCCAAAAAGAAGATGTACATCGTGCTATTTCTAAACTAGATAAAGGGCTTTACCCTAACGCTTTCTGCAAAGTGTATCCCGACTATTGGGGTGGCGATGAGGACTATTGTACAATAATGCATGCCGACGGTGCAGGCACCAAGTCGAGCCTTGCCTACCTGTACTGGAAAGAAACAGGCGACCTGAGCGTGTGGAAAGGCATTGCAATTGACTCTATAGTAATGAACATTGACGACCTGCTTTGCGTTGGTGCTACAGGTCCATTTACTTATTCTTCCACTATAGGGCGTAATAAAAACCTGCTGCCGGGGGAGGTGATTTCTGAACTTATAAATGGAACCCAGGACTATTTTGATCGTCTGAAGGAATATGGCATAGAAGTACACTTGCTTGGCGGTGAAACAGCCGATGTGGGCGACCTGGTGCGTACCGTGATAGTAGATGGCACTATGGCCTGCCGCATGCGCCGCGATAAGCTGGTAACTACTGAAAAAATGCAGCATGG
>JAFDXS010000261.1 GCA_018267795.1 Bacteroidota bacterium
GGTTCTCTTTCGAATACTTTATAGCATTGTCTATAAGGTTGAAAATGATATTTGAAAAGTGCACCTCGTCCGCTTCTACACGGTGACGATGTGCATTGAGCTTCAATGATAGGGTGCCGTGTTTTTCCTGTATTTGCAGAATCAAATTGTCTGTTACCTTGTGTATTATATCATGTACGTCCAGGTGCTGAAGGTTCAGTTTTATTTCCTGCCGCTCTATCTTAGCGGCCTGCAGTATCTTTTCCACCTGTTTATTCATGCGTTTGTTTTCTTCCTTTATCATGCCACTATAGTATTTTACTTTGTCGGCATCATGTATCACTTTTTCATTAGTAAGAGCATCGATAGCTAATGAAATTGTAGCTAAAGGTGTTTTTAGCTCATGTGTCATGTTGTTAATAAAGTCTGATTTTATTTCAGATAGCTTTTTCTGGTTGAATAGTGTACGAACCGTAAGTGCAAATGCAGAAAGGATAATAATGGTGAATGCAATAGAAGCTCCGATCATTCCCGCCATCTTCCTGATGATATAGCTCTTATCCTCCTTTACATACAAGTATAGGGTTTCCTGCAGGTAGGAGTTTTCAGGTGTGAGGCGAATAGCTGGTTGTGTATTTATATATTGTAAGGGGAAGCTATCCGACATTACAATAGGCAGCTTGTAAAGATTAGTAATGCAAAACTCAAACTTTTGATTAATGCCGTCCTTTTTTAAAGAGTGATCTATTATCTGCTGTATCTCTTCTTTAGAAAACAGTTGGGAAGTAAATTTTTGTTCCAGGTAGTGTTCTTTAGAATCTTCATCAGGTATATATAGATTATTCATTCTTATAAAACTGCTGTAAATAGACTCCCTGGCAAGCAATAATGAATTTTGTATTTCACGCTCAAACTGGGTTTGTTTCAGGTAAATGGCATTCCGTATCCACGACATTTGAATAAACATTATTCCTAATACGGATAGCGTAATGAGCAGTACAATTAAAGGGAAAACTCGCTTCATGCTTAAACAAATTTACGCAGCTGTTATAACTAAATGGCTCAGCATTTTTAGTTTAACGCTGTTTTAACTCCCGGTAAATAAAAGGCCGGGCGAAGTCTTAAAGATCAAAAATATTTATTAAAAAATGAAAGAGATGTTCAATTAATGCCTGCTATTTAAGGTAAAGGCGTATAATTATTTTCTGCAGGTCTTTTATTAAATGAATATATTGATTAGTTTTAGGTGTTAATATTTTACAGCTTTTATGAAATATATTTTATTGTCCCTGTCTTTGCTTTTAATGATGGCATCTTGTCAAAAAACATCAGATCCGTCACCTACTAGAGAAGATAACCTGCGCGACGGACGTTGGGAGATATCCAAAATAGCAGTTGTATATAAAACAACATACCCTGCAGTTGCAGAGTCTACAACTTATGATACTTTGTCTTCATGTCATAAAGACGACTTCCTCACATTCGGCCCGGGCTTTAATGGGGGTATAAATAGCGGCTCCAGCAAATGCTCACCTGCTGATCCTGATATCGTGCCTTTTACCTGGGAAACAACTAACAACAGTACCGGACTGAATATATATGGCGCAGCAGCTATGTTTGGAAGTAATACCATTAATGCTATATTGAAGAACTTTACTCCGCGCAGCTTTACGCTTAGTTATTATACAACAATGCCTAATCACTATAATACTAATAAAACGGATACGATAACGTATAGTTTTTATTTCGCTAATTTCTAATTATCCGATGATATACTAAACCACCGGGTATAGCACCGGTGGTTTTTTTATTTTGGTACCTGCCTCAATTTGTACTTTTATACATTACTTTGCAAATAGAAAATAATTTATGATTCATATTACATTGCCTGATGGTTCTGTTCGCGACTATCAGGAAGGAACAACAGCACTGGATATTGCAAAATCAATAAGTGAAGGGCTTGCGCGCAAAGTGCTTGCCGCAGAAATAAACGGAGAAGTATGGGATGCAACACGCCCTATAAATAATGATGCTTCGCTTCGCCTGCTTACCTGGGATGATAAAGGTGGTAAATCCACATTCTGGCATTCTTCTGCACACTTAATGGCAGAAGCACTGGAAAGCATTTTCCCGGGTGTGAAGCTGGGAATAGGCCCGTCTATAGACAAAGGGTTCTATTATGATATAGACCTTGGCGACCGCACCATTAATGAAGAAGACCTGAAGAAGCTGGAAGATAAAATGAAGGAGTTGGCTAAACACAACAGTGTTTATCAGCGCCAAGATATGCCTAAAGATAAGGCTATCGCCTATTTCACTGAAAAAGCTGACCCATATAAACTTGAGTTGCTCCAGGACCTGAAAGATGGTGAAATAACCTTCTATACACAAGGCGGCTTTACTGATCTATGCCGTGGCCCGCATATACCTAATACAGGGTTTATTAAGGCTATTAAGCTCACCAATATTGCCGGTGCTTACTGGAGGGGTAATGAAAAAAACAAAATGCTTACCCGTATCTATGGTGTGACATTCCCTAATCAGAAGGAGCTTGATGAATATATTGTATTGCTGGAAGAAGCAAAAAAGAGAGACCACCGCAAGCTAGGTAAGGAACTGGAGCTATTTGCCTTCTCTGAAAAAGTAGGTAGCGGCTTGCCTTTGTGGTTGCCAAAAGGAGCTATGCTTCGCGAGCGTCTGCAACAATTCTTGCAGAAAGCGCAGATAGAGAGCGGCTACCTGCCGGTAATAACACCGCATATAGGCAGCAAACAACTATATGTTACTTCAGGCCACTGGGAAAAGTATGGTAAAGACAGCTTCCGGCCTATAACTACGCCACAGGAAGGTGAAGAGTTCATGCTGAAGCCGATGAACTGCCCACACCACTGCGAAATATATAAAACACAGCCGCGCTCATATAAAGACCTGCCGCTGCGTCTTGCTGAGTTTGGAACAGTTTACCGTTACGAACAGTCTGGCGAATTGCATGGCTTGACTCGTGTGCGTGGATTTACTCAGGATGATGCACACCTATTCTGTCGCCCTGACCAGGTGCTGGAAGAATTTGAAAAAGTAATAGACCTGGTAATGTATGTGTTCAATTCACTGGATTTCCATGAGTTTACAGCACAAGTATCGCTTCGTGATAAAGAAGACAGGAGTAAATACATAGGCAGCGAAGAAAACTGGGAAATAGCTGAAAACTCTATAATGCAGGCTGCTAAAGATAAAGGACTAAATACAGTAGTAGAGTATGGTGAGGCGGCTTTCTATGGCCCTAAGCTGGACTTTATGGTGAAGGACGCCCTTGGCCGCAGCTGGCAATTAGGCACCATACAGGTAGATTATAACCTGCCGGAACGTTTCGATCTGGAATATGTAGATAGCGACAATACGCGTAAAAGGCCGGTAATGATACACCGCGCCCCATTTGGCTCTATGGAGCGTTTCATAGCCGTATTGCTGGAGCACTGTGCTGGCAACCTGCCGCTGTGGCTGGCACCTGTACAGGTAAAAGTATTGCCACTAAGTGATAAGTACAGCGAATATGCGCACATGGTAGCCCGTGCACTGAAAGTGGAAAGCATACGTGCCGAAGTAGATGACAGAAGCGAGAAAATAGGCAAGAAGATAAGAGATACAGAACTAATGAAAGTGCCTTATATGCTGATAGTAGGGGAGAAGGAAATGGCAGAAAGCAAGGTAGCTGTGCGCAAGCACGGGGAAGGGGATAAGGGTGCTGTATTACTTACAGAATTTATCACTGATACTTTAGAACAGATAAAAGAACAATTGAAAGGTAAGAGCGCTGTAACGGTATAAAAATTATAATAACACATAGAACACGCTTTAAATTATAAAATACGCTATTTTTGCCATCAAATTTTAATAACGATTAATGCAGAAAAAAAGTAAAGGAAAACCACAATTTAGACCGAGAGTACCCCAGAATGAACACCGACTGAACAGAGAAATAACAGTACCGGAAGTTCGCGTGATAGGTGAAGGAATAGAGCCGGGTGTTTATCCTATAGCCCAGGCGCTGAAATGGGCAGAAGAAAAGGAAGTGGACCTTGTAGAAATTTCTCCTAATGCTGTACCTCCTGTTTGCAGACTTATAGACTATAAAAAATTCCTTTACGAAAAGAAGAAAAAGGATAAAGAACAGAAATCTAAGGCAAAGCAGTCGGAAGTGAAGGAAATACGCTTCACGCCAAATACTGATGAGCATGACTTTGATTTTAAAGCAAAGCATGCCGAAAACTTCCTTCAGGATGGTAATAAGGTAAAATGCTATGTACAGTTTAAAGGCCGTGCTATCATGTTCCAGGAAAGAGGCGAACTGCTATTGCTGAAATTTGCTGAGAGAATGTCGGAAGTAGGTACCCTGGAGTCAATGCCAAAGATGGAAGGCCGCAGAATGATTGCAATTTTCACACCGAAAAAGAAGAAATAGTTAAACAGTATGTGTATATACATGCTGTTTGTAGTAGTATTGTCAAAATTTTTATAAAAGTTCATAAGAAATTTGTTTTAATTTAAAAGA
>JAFDXS010000262.1 GCA_018267795.1 Bacteroidota bacterium
AGAAGTCGGGCTATGCTGTTGCTTATATGGGAGATGGTATAAACGATGTTGCTGCCATACATGCTGCTGACACAGGCATATCTACCAATAACGCCGTAGATGTGGCCCGCCAGGCTGCCGATTTTGTTTTGCTGGAGAAAGATCTTTCTGTGCTTGCAGATGGCATAGCAGAGGGACGAAAGACCGTTGCCAATTCACTTAAATACATTTTTATCAATACAAGTGCCACATTTGGCAATATGTTTAGCCTGGCAGGCGCTTCCCTTATATTGCCTTTTCTTCCTATGCTGCCCAAGCAAGTATTGCTCACTAATTTTCTTACAGATTTCCCTTTCCTCGCAGTAGCCTCAGATAATGTAGATGAAGGGCAACTGGTAAGACCTAAAAAATGGAATATGAAGCTAATACGGCGTTTTATGGTGGTCTTTGGCCTGCATAGCTCCATTTTTGATTTTATTACCTTCTATGTCCTTTATGGTTATTTTCATTTTAAAGATGCAGCCTTTCAGTCCGGTTGGTTTGTAGAGTCTGTATTAACGCAACTGCTTATTTTATTCATCATGCGCACAAGAAAACCTTTCTTAAAAAGCCGGCCCGGCAAATGGCTCCTGATAATAGATATCATAGCTTTTATTGTTACAGTACTATTGCCCCTCAGTCCATTCGCAAAGTCCTTAGGGCTTACCCTGGCTCATACAACTGAAGCTATTGCTATTGGCTCAATCATCCTGCTATATGTTATTACAGCCGACCTGCTGAAGCTATTGTTTTTCAAAAGGTATAAGTTAGACTAGCCCACTGTTATTTGTGGGCAACAAATATCGGCACCTTATGATCTCGGATAGAGGCCTTGATAAAGCTTTCTTTCAGTAGTTCCGAAAAAAGAGATCTGCCATAGGCCCCTGTTACCAATAGGGGATTTTCGTGTGTCAATACCCACTCTTCAAACCGTTCGCTGTTTTTTATTTTTAGTTTCAGCAGGCTTGTTTCTTCAAAGTGGCATTTTACATACTCTTCTATATTTGCCCTTTCAGGTATGCTGTCTGCATTGGTGTTTATATACGCCAGCACCCCTTTTAGTTTCTGGTATTGGGGAAATAAGCACAGAAATTGCTTAATCGCATATATGGATGACTCTTTGCCATCGTATGCCATGATAATGGTTTTAGGCTCATAGTATGTTTCTGATATCAATAGCACGGGGCATTCGGCCTTGTGAAGTATATTCTCTTCATAGTCTTCCTGCAGCTCTACATCCAGGTTCGAATAAAATAGCTCATCACTTAGTATTAATAGATCAGAGAATCTTGTTTCTTCCCTCAGTTGGGCTATCACATGCTTTTTGGGGTTGGCATGCACTCTGTATCGTATGCCGTTTAGCTGACAGATGCTTTCAAAATGCTTTATGTTTTTCAGCGTAGCATTTGGGTCAATTTGCGGACTGCTTGCATATATAGGTCCTGTCAATCCCCCCAGCGAATATAGTAGCTCAGAATAATCGATTGCCGGAAGGAATAACCCTATAGCCATCACCGGCTCACTTTTATTCATGTTTTTAAGAAACTCAAAAGCGCCTTTTGAGAAATGGTTACCATCAAACACAAGCAATACTTTTTTCATAATAGCTGTTTTACTCCGCCAGTGCTGCTGGTCAGTTTACAAAATGAACATTGTTTTTTACTCTTTCATGCGCCGCAGGATGCTCATCCCCATAACCCACCGTTATGGCTAATTCTACCATTTCAGTGTCCGGTATATTCAGGCTGGCATAGTCTTTCGTTTGCATTATGAGCCTTGCAAAGCCTACCGGGCAGGTGTCAAGCCCCATAGCTTTTGCTGCAAGCATTATATTTTGTGCACACATGCCAGTGTTTAATCCGCTCCAGTCGTCAGCTTTAGGCGCTGTGATCAGTATCACCACCGGGGCACCGTAAAAAATATGGTCATCACTCGTAATGAAGTTTACGATAGTGGATAAGTGAAAGAAACTTAATGACATTTTTACGGCATCAGTAATGCTGGTATGCTTTACTTCTTTAAAGGCTGCATGGGCTATCTCGGTCGAAAAGGAATGTATTGTAGCTTTATTCGTAAGTACATAAAATTTCCAGGACTGCTTGTTCATAGCAGATGGCGCCATGCTGCCTGCTGCTATCAGTTGCTCAATTATATCACGGCTTACAGCGGTTTTTTTATATTTTCTTACTGCCCGCCGCTCATAGATTGTTTTCATTACCTCGTTCATACATTATGCTTTGGGAAGGTTAAAGTTCTTTTTCATTGTAGTTGTTGTAGTGTACAAAGTCACTCAGGTCTCTTCTCACTCTTGTATATTTTGCTTCAGCTGCGGTGTACCCAATGCGAAACGAAATGGCAATTTTTAAATGCTCCGGTATGTTCAGCTTGTCTTTTATCTCATGCTCGGCCGCATCATCGCTTAGTGAGCTGATCACATGCATGCTAAGGCCAAGCGAAGTAGCCATAAGCCACATATTTTCCAGTACGCAGCCCAGGCTCATTATGCCCAGGAAATCACCTTCTGATGCCGGTGCCCGCTTTTGCGGATTGTATAGTAGAATAAAAAGAGTGGGGCAGGGATATATCTGGTTTCGCGGTTCTATAATGTTCAGCGGCACATTTCCTGTTTCCTTTGCCGGCATTATCATATGGTCCAGCCAGGCTTTGGGGAACATGGTGCCCAGCACACCCGTTTTCTTTTTCTTTAGCTCTTCTTCTGAAAATGATAATTGCAAATAGTTTTCACGAATAAAAGTTTCGGACACGGGAAGTTCCATCTCGCGGAATTGCTCAAGCAATTCTTTGTCATTAACCACTATCACCTCAAAATTCTGCATATTATGTGCAGTGGGTGCCCAGCTCCCTGCCTCCAGTATTTTGTGTATATCCTCCTGCGAAATAGGTTTGTTTTCGTCAAAAGGTATCCTGGAGGATTGTCTGCTTTTTATCAGGCTCAATAGCTCAGGCATAAAATATAGGTTAAGCAGTTTGGTGATTTGCTTATCATCCAAAACTACTTTCTTAACTTCCGCAGACAGATGATATAGGTCAATCAAAATGTTGATTTATATCAAGTGATTAGCTCCCTTTTTACTATTTTGTTAGTGGTGCTATTTCGCGTTTAACTTTTCTGTTTTTTTCCGATTTTTTCCGTTACGATTTTTTGTTATAAGCGCTACAATGGCGGGTTTAGGTATGGGATTTCCGGCCGGAAATAAAAAAGGCAATCGGAAAGTTGAAGATGGTGGGCTGACCTTAACAGGGGCAGGAAAAATATTCGCATTTTGGACGTTTTTGGCTAAATAGCTTTGTGGGGGCTATTTACAGCGGATTGGCGCAGGGTATAATTGGGTATAAAGGGTATAATGCCCTCCCGATCCCACTTGAGGGGAGGGTGTAGTATGGTCTGATGCCCAATGTTAGTTAGGGCAACTAAGGGTTTACAGTATATCAAAGAGCTTAATGCAATCCGCTAATGGTTAGGGCATGTCTATGTTTGTACAATTGACACAGCCCTTACCGCTTGCAAGAGGTAAGCATTAGTTGGCAATGTACTATTATTAACAAGGGGTTTCCAAATTAAGATGTCCACATTCTTGTCTATTTGAAATTTCTACCTTCTGGAAATATCTCTGCTTGTACTGCTATTTGTTTCTGCCTTTTATTATTCTTAGCCTGGTAATTATCATAGTCCGTTTCGTCAGCCCGGGATAATGTTTGAACTGAGTGGTCTTCTGCTACAGGGCCAAGTTGCTTTAATAGGTTTGTCATATCATGACAGCGCTTTGCAATGATATGTATTACCTCTCCTTCTTTCTGAAGCTTGCCTTCTACCATTAATAACTTTGCGCGTAGTATCTCTTTCCTATAAGTATCAAAGAGCTTAGCAAAGACTACCGTATTGGCAATGCCTGTCTCATCTTCTAATGTAATGAACACGATGCCTGATGCTGTGCCAGGTCGCTGGCGCACCAATACGAGACCCGCAACCTTTACATAGCTGCCATCTTTTAGCTGTGTTAAATCTTTTGCAGCAGTGATGTGGCATTGATTTAGCTGTTCCCTTACGAAGCTGACAGGGTGTGCTTTTAAAGATAAAGATGTAGCTGCATAGTCCAGTACTACATGCTCAGGTAAAGTCATTGCAGGTAACCGTATTGTTGCTTCTGTTTCATTATCTGATCTTTGTCCGGTAAATATGCCATTAGGCGTGTCGCCCAAAGCAGCTACCTGCCATAGTGCCTGCCTTCTGTCTAGTCCTAATGATCTGAAGGCATCTGCGTCAGCAAGACGTTCCAGTGTCCCAATAGATACGCCTGCATCTTTTATTGCATTGATCGTTATGAACATTTCTTGTCGTGCAACAATAAATGCCATGAGATCTTCTTCCTTTAGTCCTTTAATCTGCCTGAAACCAAGCCGAATGGGAGTGTATTTCCCTGTCCGTTCTTCAAGTGTATTGTCCCAGCCAGAATAGTTAACATCTACAGGCCTTACTTCAAC
>JAFDXS010000263.1 GCA_018267795.1 Bacteroidota bacterium
ATCAGGCAGATGCATACAACGCTCATTTGCTAATGGTAAAGATTCTTACGAAAAAGCATTTGAGCACCGCTTTGAAACGGGGGAGCTTACCGGCCGTGATACAGTGAGCCTGCAAGACACAACAAAATACTATACTGCCGACCACAGGATAGTATATGGCGGTGGCGGGATAAAACCAGATGTATATGTACCCTATGATACGGCACGCTTCTCTACAGGGCTACTAACCATGATATACGGCGAAAATCTGAAGGCCCTGATATGGGACTATTTTATAAGAACAAGAAACACCCAGAAATATAGAAACATCAATGATTTTGATGTGCGTTTTAATGGGGAGAATGAACTAACTACAAAGTATATAGCAAGTCTGAAAACACTGCAGGAAAGGAAGATAGCGACAAAGCTGCTAAGCAACCCAAAAAATGCAGCTTACTTTAAGCTACTGATAAAGGCACAGTTAGCACGTTTTTACTTTAGAGAGAATGGATTTTACAGCATCGCTACGAAAGATGATAATGTAGTGCAAAAGGCACTGCAAGTGCTAAATGGCAGCAATTACTCACAAATCATACATCGGTAAGGCATCCAGCCATTTTATCTGCTGCACATCGCAGGCATCGGCGCAATAGCACTGATGGCCGTTGCTAAGTACCCAATAATTGCATTGCATGCTACGCTGATAATTTAATAACTGGTGCAGCGTACTTTCAGATACCATTACTTCAGGCGCTTTGCACTCTACCAGCATCCAGGGCTGATGTGCGCGATCGTAAATAACGATATCAAAACGCTTAGATAGACTGCCCACCTTAATCTGCTTCTCTACCGCAAACATGCCTGCGGGATAAGCAGCAACATCAAGGAAGTACCGAATTATATACTGACGCACATGCTCTTCGGGAGTAAGCACATACCATGATTTGCGTATGGGATCGAAGATATATGGCTTTCCGTCCTGCTGTTTTAACTTTAACTGTATGCCTGAAAAGTCAAGTGTTATCATTTTATAAAATCAGAAAGCAAAGTATTGGGACTAAAAGCAAAGATGCAGCAATATTATTAACTTTATAACAGGACATAAACAAAATAGAATACTAGTAAGGATATGAAAACGAAACAGGAAATAGTAGAAAACTGGCTCCCGCGGTACACCGGCCAGGAGCTTAAAAAATTTGGCGAGTATATATTGCTTTGCAACTTTAGTAATTATGTGAGCATGTTTGCCAAGCTGCATGATGTGCCGATAGTGGGCGAGGATAAACCTATGCAGTGTGCTACTGCAGAAGACATAACTATAATAAACTTTGGGATGGGCAGCGCCAGCGCAGCAACTGTAATGGACCTGCTGGCGGCAATATCGCCAAAGGCAGTACTCTTCCTGGGTAAGTGCGGCGGACTAAAAAAGAAGAATAAGGTGGGCGACCTGATACTACCTATAGCGGCAATACGTGGTGAAGGAACAAGCAATGACTATATGCCAGCGGAAGTGCCTGCACTACCCGCCTTCGCGCTGCAAAAAGCCACCTCTACCACTATAAGAGACTATGCAAAAGACTACTGGACAGGTACGGTATATACTACCAACAGGCGCGTGTGGGAACACGATGAAGACTTTAAAGAATACCTGAGGAAGATACGCACCATGGCTATAGACATGGAGACTGCCACCATCTTTAGCGCAGGCTTTGCCAATAAAATACCGACAGGCGCACTGCTGCTGGTATCTGACCAACCGATGGTGCCAGAAGGTGTAAAAACTGCAGCAAGCGATATAACTGTAACCAAGAACTATGTAGAGATGCACCTGAAGATAGGTATAGACTCGCTGAAGCAATTGATAAATGGCGGCAAGACAGTAAAGCACCTGAAATTTTAAAATGGCAGACGAGTCTGTAATTCTGAAAGTTGAGAACCTGCAAATAAGGTTTGAAGGTGCGAATGCATTCACTGCTGTAAATAAGGTAAGCTTCCAGATAACAAAAGGAGTAACGCTTGCCATAGTAGGCGAAAGTGGATCAGGGAAATCGTTGACTGCTCTGGCACTGATGGGCTTGCTGCCTAAGAGTGCAAGCATGAGCGGTGAGATAATACTACAGTCCGAAGCCGAACGCTACCACCTAAACAATACCAACAATAAAGAGTGGCAAGATATACGTGGCAAGGAAACGGCAATGGTTTTCCAGGAGCCGATGAGCTCGCTGAACCCGATAATGAAAGTGGGAAGACAACTTGCAGAGTGTATTCTTACGCACCAAAAAATCTCGAAAAGCGAGGCGAAACAACTGGCTATAGAATGGCTGGCTAAAGTGCAGCTACCTGAGCCTGCAAAGATGTATGACAGATACCCTCATCAGCTATCCGGCGGGCAGAAGCAGCGCGTGATGATAGCAATGGCTATGTGTAACCACCCCGTGCTGCTGATAGCGGATGAGCCCACAACTGCGCTGGATGTGACTGTGCAGCAAGAGATAATAAGGCTGATGGGCTACCTGCAGGAAGAGCACAATACTGCAATGATCTTTATAACACATGACCTGGCACTGGCGGCTACCATAGCCGATGATGTGCTTGTAATGTATAGGGGTGAGATGGTGGAGTATGGCAATGCGGATGATGTATTGAAAGCACCAAAAGATGTATATACCAAGGCCTTGCTTGCAAGCAAACCATCTGCTGAGCATAAAGGACTGCGATTGCCTACTGTTGCTGACTTTATGAATGCCGGGCAAGGAGCGGAAGCAATAGGATCACCACAGTACAAGAGCACTGTAAGTGAAGAACTATTATTGCAGGTGAAGGATCTGAATGTATGGTTCACTGAAGAAAGCAATATGCTGGGTAAAGCGGTGAAGTACTTTAAGGCAGTGGATGATGTATCGTTTACACTGCACAGAGGTGAGATACTAGGACTGGTGGGTGAAAGCGGATGTGGGAAGAGCACACTGAGCAGAAGCCTGATGGGGCTGTTGCCTGTGCACAGCGGGCAAATACTTTTCAATAATGAGGATATTGCGGCTATACCTGCTAAAGAATGGCGACGTATTCGAAGGCAGATACAAATGATATTCCAGGATCCGTATGGGTCGTTGAATCCGCGTATGACGATTGGGGATATGCTGGAAGAGCCGATGCGCATACACAATATAGTGCCAGTACATGAGCTGAAAAAGGAAGCGCTACGCCTGCTGGACTTAGTGCAGTTACCTGCAGATGCATTGAAACGTTATCCGCATCAATTCTCAGGGGGGCAGAGACAGCGTATAGGAATAGCACGGGCGCTGGCATTGAGACCACAGCTGCTGATATGTGATGAGAGCGTATCGGCACTGGACGTGAGCGTGCAGGCACAGATACTGAACTTACTTAAAGAACTACAACAGGAGTTTCGGCTTACCTACCTGTTTATATCACACGACCTATCGGTGGTGCATTATATAAGCGACCGCGTGATGGTGATGCAAGCCGGAAAGATAGTAGAGAGCGGAGATGCCGAGCAAGTGCTAAAATACCCTAAGAATGCTTATACACAGAAGTTGATCAACTCAATGCCAACTCTGTAACAGATTCCTTAATACCATTCCACAAAGCTATTCTTGAATGTAATGCTGCTTTAACTGCAGCTGTTGCTTCAAGCCATTTATCTTCATCGTTGCCGCAAAGTTCTTCTGTCATTTGGTATGCCAGGTGCGAATGATGATCGCCATCTACTTCTATGTGACGCTCAAGATAATACTGGAATGTATCGATGGCGCCGGGAAACTTTTGTGCCAGTTCGCGCACCATACTGATGAACATACCGGGAATCAGATCTTCCCTGCCGAAGGTGAATACTGCGGCCTGTATGTGCAGCTTGCCGGTGGAAACGACATTGAAAGTGTGTGATACAAATTGCTTTGCCGCCGGTGGAATATTTGCGGCATTAAGCGCATCATTTATTGTGCTGCCATTTATAACTGCAGCTACTAAATCATTTATCGCTACGGTATTGCAGCCTGCTTCGTTCATGGCATTGAGATATAGCTCAAAGTGGCTAAGCCGATTGCCATGCTGGTCTACATCTGATTCTTCTCCTGCAACAATTTCATTAATGAGATAACGCGTAGTAGCACTCCCCTTTGGCACCCATGGAACAGCTACGCAAGTGAGACCTTGCTGCAATGTTTTAAGCAAACTCATGAAATCCCAAACTGCAAATATGTGATGTTCCATGAAAACCCTTAACTGATCAGGGTTTTCGATGGTGCTATAAACAGGGTGATCTACTAATTGTTGTCGTAAAGAGCTAATCTCTGATTTTAGCTTTTCGATATTTGCGGTACTCATTACTAATAATGTTCTTAATGCTACTGTTTATTGGTTACATGTATTGACCGGTGTAACTCTCCTTTACTTTTGACAGACCTTCCGGTATGCCTTCGTACAATAAATGACCGCCACCAGCACCACCTTCAGGGCCTAAGTCTATAACCCAATCTGCGCACTTGATAACGTCTG
>JAFDXS010000264.1 GCA_018267795.1 Bacteroidota bacterium
AAAAATTTTGAACAGAGCAAGGCACTGGCCAGAACCACACAATTTCCCTATCTTAGCAGTGAAATCGGGGACGAGAGCTTTCAACAATACCAATACGTGATAGACAGGTGGCTGACACGACTCTAAACTTTCACAAACTTACATAGCAGGGGAGACGGAGGTGCAGGCATTAATAGCTTGTTAATGGCGGTATGATTATAATAACATATATAGTTTGCTGCTTTACCTTTGAAATTCGATTAAAACTGAAAATATGAACCTGCGTAATGCATTATACATTGTTTGCGGAGCAGCCTTACTAAGCGGCTGCGATAAGGGTACGAACCCTGACGCATTTAATTACACCTTTCAAAACATTACTGACAAACAGATACACGTGGATGTATATGGAAGTATGAGCGACTATATGAATAACACCAACCCGGTGACAAGCGGCACAGCGGCTGCCAATGGTACCCTGGTAGTGCGCTCATCAACCTTACATACAGACGTGCCTTATTACGTGGACTGGTACTCTGACGACTATACCTATACCAACTGGGTGAGCCGTGAGGACCTTTACACTGCATTTAACCCACGCTTTACAGCCTCTGTGCAAACTAACCTGATGAAGCTGGAAACGGAAACGGACTATGCACGCCTGCTGTGCCTGCACGGCAATGCAACAAGCACTACATGGCTGGCTACAGATGGCTTTAGCTATGTGTATAGCGGTGGTGGCAGCGACAGCGTATTGTGGAACAACCTGCCACAGGCCGACAAATTTTTCCAGATAGTGTTTCATAAAGATTTTACTATGACCTTTTCTTATATAGCACCTGATGGCCAGCGGGCAGATGTGACACTGATAATGCGCACGGACGCCAAGGGCACCCCTGCAGGTAGCACTACAGGCCATTTATCTCTGTACTACAACAGCAGCAAGTATGACGAAAACGGCCAGCTGAACAAGGCAGGTGATATATACTACACCCTTAGCGGAAAGGCAGGCGATGCCGGTGTAGTACCTACAGATAATATAGAAGTGACCATAAAAAATATTGGTACTTTTTCGCTGACAAGGCAGACTGTTAACTAGCAGAAAGTAATCAGTAAAAGATATTTTTAGAGCCAGGCTATATGCCTGGCTTTTACTTTGTGCCAAAAAGAAAGCCGGGAAGACAAGCTCCCCGGCTAAAACTAAACCTATATTCTACCCTAACACTCTTAAGATTTTTGCTGAGCAAACTCCATGTTCAGGTTTATAGTTACTTCGTCGCCTACTACTGTGCCGCCTGCTTCAGTAAGTGCATTCCACTTAAGGCCATAAGCCTTGCGGCTGATGCTGGATGTAGCACGGAAACCTGATTTAATGTTGCCATAAGGGTCCTTTACGGTACCGCCATACAGCACACCAAATTTTACTTTCTTAGTTACGTCGCGAATTGTAAGATTGCCTTCCAGTGCATACATATTGCCCTTAATTCTTTTGAAAGAAGTGCTGGTAAATGTCATGTTAGGATATTTCTCAGCATTGAAGAAGTCATCGCTCTTCAGGTGCTTATCGCGCATGTCATTGTCAGTGCTTATGCTGTTTACATCCACTGTAAAGTTTACTTGTGCATTATTAAAATCGTTGCCGTTACTTACCACTGTACCTTCAAATTTTTTGAAATTGCCCTCTACTGTAGATACTGTAAGGTGGCTTACTGAAAACTTAACTGCTGAGTGCGTGGCATCTGTACCCCATTTAACGGGTGCTGCGGTTGCAGCTGTTGTCGTTGTTTTTTTCGCAGGCGTTTTTTTATCTGTTTTTGCCAATACTGCGAAACTTGTGCCGGCCAATAATAAGGCCGAAAGAATAATTGCTTTTTTCATTGTTTTTGTCTGTTTAGTATATGTTAGGTCTGAATTCCATAGCAAATGTATGTACATACATGCAATTTCATTATTGCTATATCCTATAGGTATATAGATGTATGTACATTTACCTTGGGCTTATACAAGTTGTTTTACCCTCGGGGGAATTGATCAGATACCTGTAGAAGAGAAAACATAATTTACACCTGTAAGTATGAAAATATTATATTGCTATGTTTAATCAGCTAATTCTCTGTAAGTAACATTCGTCGGATAGTTTATATTATCTATATTTTTTTTGCTTTTTATTACCTAAATAAATTATCTTGCAATTAATAAAAATTTAACTCTGCTGCGCTGCGGTAGTAATACTTATTCCTTATTTGTAAAAAAAGAAATTTATGAAGTTTAAAAAATTACTCCTGGTAACCTTCGCCTTGACCCCTATGTTCGCCTCGGCACAGAGATTGGTGGGCCTAACAAAAGCTACGTACAATACAGCAATATCAGATTTTTTAAATACTGACTCTACTGTATATAGCTATACCGGTACACACGCTTATTACGACCAGGCGCTGACCAGTAATTACAGTTATGCTCTTTCAGGCTACTACTGGAACACAAGAACATTAAAAACTTATGATGGCAGCGGTAACGTAACAAAAGTAAATGTACAGAGCTGCGATACACCGAGCACATGGGTAGATGTTTCTGAAACAGACTATACCTATGATGGCAGCGGCAATACAACATCTATATCAATACAGATGTACAATAAGGCTACCAGTACCTGGTTTCCATATAGCAGAGATGGCTACACCTATGATGGCAGCAATAACCTGCTGACAGATACATCTTATTACAATGGAGGTAAAGGTTATGGCCCGCAGACATTGCTTAATAATACATTAGACGGATCGGGCCATGTAGTAAGCTCTACATTAAAATCATATTTTGGCGGCTCATGGTATAACTATGTACAGGACGCTTATACTTTGAATGGTGCCGGCAAAATACTGACAGATATAACTCAAAGATATAATAGCAAAAAATCAGTATGGGCTAACAGCACACAAGAAACCTACACATATGACGGCAGCAATAACATACTTACCTACCTGTACCAGACATGGGATACTGCAGGTGGTGGCTCATGGAAGAATAACACAATGAGCAGCCTGACTTATTCCGGTTCTAACGTTATAACCTTAGATACAGCAATCTACAGCGGCGGCGCGTGGGCACCTCAAACTCATGACAGCATGAGCTATGATGCAAGCAATAATATGATCGCAGAAGTATTCCAATACTATAGCTCCAGCATTAGCAATTTTGTTAACTCAACACTGATATCAAACACTTATAATGCCTCTAATAAAATAACAACGTCTACCCTGAGTAGGTGGAACTTCCCGGGTTGGGGATATAATACATCTAAAGGGTTAGGAACAGTTGCACGGTACTATTATGAAACTACTGATGTGCCTAACGTTGCTAATGCAGGCGGCTCTATAAAACTGTATCCTGTACCTGCAAATAGCTTTTTGGATATAAACCTGACATGGAACAAATCGCAAACTGCTGTAATAGCAATTTATGATTTGAATGGTAAACTTTACAGCCAGTGGCAGACTGCAAATTGCAGCAACTATAATACAAACATTGCTACTAACCACTTACCTGCCGGTAACTACATACTGAAGGTAAAAGGTGCAACCGGTGTGATAACTGAACGTTTCTCAGTAGTACACTAATCTGCAAACCTCTATACTGAGAAAAGCCCGGCAATTATTGCCGGGCTTTTTATTTTATCCCCCTAAAAAACACCCTGTGAGCCTAAGTTAATTTAAGTATGTTTTGAATATGTTTACGATTTAATTCGTATATTGATATTAAATTATCCTTATCTATTAATCTTAAATTTTTGAAGCATGAAAGCAAAACTATTACTCTCTATCTTTTTGGGCTGCATTTTACTTTGCACATATAATAGGGCAGATGCCCGCCTGCGGCTGGTAGGAACTGCAGACGCATATTCTAACGGTACTAATTATGTTCCTCTTGATTCGTTAACGTATAAGTATTCAAACTACAGGTTTGGGTACATGCTGCCTAATGCATATGGCTGGGGCTACACGGGCAAGTATGATACTTTGTCTTACTGGTATCATGTAGCAGCGAGCAGCAGCTATTACACCAGTTACAAAACTATGCAGAGTTATGATACACATGACAATATGCTAGTTATGATTTCTCAAATCCAGGATACCGCACATGGCATATGGTATAACCTTAGTATGGTAACAAATACCTATGATGCCAGTAACAATATGACTTCCAGTACGACGCAATATTGGGATACTACTGGCGGCAGTGGTGGCGTATGGAAAAACACGAACAAATCGCAGAAAGTATATGATGCCAACAACAACCTTTTAGCTGACACATCAATGTATTGGACGGCAGGTGCCTGGACATACGCGCAACTAAGTATCAATACCTATGATAGCCACAATAATTTATTAAGTACGCAGCAGGAATATTATACAGCAGGTGCATGGAAAAATTCTATGAAAACAATATACTTCCTTAATGCAGGATACAAAGCTGACTCTGTTGTTTTATATAGCTGGGACATA
>JAFDXS010000265.1 GCA_018267795.1 Bacteroidota bacterium
AAAAAAACAATAAGTAGTTTACATCTCATAGCTAAGTTATACTATTCCCATTCTATAGTGGCAGGTGGCTTAGAGCTTATGTCATATACCACTCTGTTTATACCCTTCACATGATTAATGATATCGTTCGATACTTTTGCCAGGAACTCATGCGGTAAGTGCGCCCAATCGGCCGTCATACCATCGATAGATGTTACGGCACGCAGTGCTACGGTGTATTCATAGGTACGCTCATCGCCCATTACCCCTACACTTTGCACAGGGAGGAGTATCGCTCCTGCCTGCCATACCTTATGGTACTGCTCGCTGTCGCGCAAGTGTTGAGTATAGATAGCATCCGCTTCCTGCAGCAGCTTTACTTTTTCTTCGCTCACTGCACCCAATATACGAATGCCTAAACCCGGCCCTGGGAAAGGATGGCGGCTAAGAAACAGATCATCAATACCAAGTTCCTTGCCTATCTTCCTTACTTCATCCTTAAATAAAAACCTCAATGGCTCTACCAGCGACAAATGCATCTTTTCCGGTAACCCGCCAACATTGTGATGTGACTTAATCGTCTGTGATGGTCCGTTTACTGATATTGATTCTATGACATCAGGATATATAGTACCCTGGCCGAGGAACTTTACATCCTTCAATTTTACAGACTCTTCATAAAAAACATCTATAAAGAGCTTGCCTATTATCTTTCTCTTTTGCTCAGGGTCGTTAACACCAGCCAGTTCTTTATAAAACAGGTTCTTTGCATCTATGCCTTTGGCATTTAGTTTCAGATGCTTATAACCTTCTAATACTTGTTCAAATTCATTCTTTCTCAGTAAGCCATTATCTACAAATATGCAATACAGATTATCGCCTATTGCCCTATGTATTAATGTAGCAGCTACTGTACTATCTACACCGCCACTTAACGCCATTACCACCTTCCCATCACCTACCTCATTCTTTATGCGGGCCACAGTTTCCTGTATAAAGGAAGCCGGTGTCCAGTCTTGCTTGCAGCCACATATATCTACTACGAAGTTCTTCAATAGCTGCCTGCCATCTACACTATGCGTTACTTCAGGGTGAAACTGGATGCCATACACCACGTTTTTTGCGTAGCCCGCATCAGCTTTAAAAGCCGCTACTGGTATGCTTTCCGTACGTGCTATCAGGCTAAAGCCTTCAGGTAATTGTTTTATAGTATCTGCATGGCTCATCCATACCTGCGATCCATCGCTTATAGTAGCCAGTAGTGGATCATGCACCAAGCCATTGAGGTGTGCACGGCCATATTCACGATGTGTGCTGCGCCCTACTTCGCCACCACTTTGCTGTGCCAGCAGTTGTGCACCGTAGCACACGCCCAATACAGGTAGCTGGTCGCCTATAACCTTTATATCAGGCTTTGGTGCCTGCTCATCATTTACAGAAAACGGACTCCCCGATAATATTACCCCTCTTATGCCCGGTTCATATTGTATGGGTTTGGTACAAGGTTGTATCTCGCAATAAACATTCAGTTCGCGTATGCTGCGCGCTATAAGCTGTGTGTATTGTGAGCCAAAATCGAGTATGATAATCTTATCATTCATGCAGTTAGTATGTATTATTTCTTGTTTTATATTAAGCCTGGGCCGTTGGTGTGCCAAAGTTGAATGGCATATTCATCGGTTCTTCCTTTATAGTGCCATGCTGTGCTTCAAAACGCTTCACGTTATCCACCAGTGCACGCATCAAACGCTTGGCATGTTGTGGTGTCATTACAATACGTGACTTCACCTTTGCCTTCGGTACATTGGGCATCACATTCACAAAATCTATTACAAATTCTGCAAATGAATGAGTTATAATAGCCAGGTTGGCGTAAGCGCCATCAGCCATTTCTTCTGTAAGCTCTATATTTAGCTGTTGTTCCTGTGCTTGCTGGTCTGCCATTGCGGGATTTTTTAGGAATTTGAGCTGCAAAAATAGCAAAAGAAACCCAGTCCTTTATATTAATACCCTTTAAACATGTTGCAGAATGCCATATCATCTATCCAAACTGCATTCTTTTAGGCGCGTGCCCCTTTACTAATCAACTAAATATCATAGTTTTGGCCTCATGTTGCGTTATCTTGCCCCCATACTGCTTTGCGTTTTAGTTATATCATGCCGTCCGGAAACTTATATACCTAAGCCTCGCGGTTATTATCTGATAGAAACTCCTCCGCACACCTACCAGCATTTTGATCAGCCAGGGTTTCCTTATAGCTTCGACTATCCGACTTATGCAACCATAACACGCGATACAAGCTATTTCGGCGAAAAGCCTGAAAATCCCTATTGGTTGTATATAGATTTCCCTACGCTTGGTGGTCGTATATACCTTAGCTATAAGCAGATAAGTGCGCAACAGCCGCTCGGCAAGCTGCTGGAAGATGCACATAAACTTTCCTTTTTTCATGACAAGCGGGCCGACTTCATACACGATTCTGCTTTTCAGCTACAGAACAATGTATATGGCATAGCATTCAATGTAGGTGGCGATGCCGCTTCAGCATACCAATTTATAGCTACAGATACTGTAAAACACTGGATACGTGCTGCCCTCTATTTCGACGTTACCCCAAATGCAGATTCACTAAAGCCCGTTAATAATTTCCTGAAGGTGGACATGGAGCACATGCTTCGCACCCTTCGCTGGAAATATTAGTCTTGGTACATACGCTCCGGAACATTATTTTTGCAGCGCATAAAACTACGGTCCTGTAGTTCAATGGATAGAATAGAAGTTTCCTAAACTTTAGATACAAGTTCGATTCTTGTCAGGACTACTTAAGGAAACAACATAATGTTGTTTCCTTTTTTTATAACAATAAATGTAAACCAAACTGGTGTCAACTAAAAAGGCACTTGCTCACGCAAGTGCCTTTTTAGTTTCTTGTTAAAATTATATACCAGATTATTTTTTTATCAGCTGTTTAGATTCGACAGTATTTCCGCAACTAAATTTTACTATATACATACCTGGTGCCATACTTTGCATTGGTATAGCTATGTTCCCTTTTTGCATATTGCCAAGGTTCATTTTTAGCACTTCGTTTCCTGTCATGTTTATTAACTGCAAAGTGGTAACTCCTGCTTTGGTTGCTGAGAAACTCAGCATAGCGACATCATTAGCCGGGTTGGGACTAATGCTGAGATGCAATAATGAACTTTCTGTAGCAACATTTGCCGGTAATTGTATCATATTTAGCTCAAACCTATTATCACCCTGTGTATTGGTATCTGATGTGATAGAAAACGCATATTCAGCTCCCTTTGTCAAAGTTTGAACAGAGCCTGTATATTTATCATGCAGTTTTAGTGTGGCTCCCGGCGGCAAATTCAACTCTTCTGTTTTTATTACATAGTTTTTCAGCGGTGCATACTTAATACCCAGTGGTATGACTTTACCGTCTTCCATTGGCCGCACATCAAGTGCCATGCGCTTGTTGTCAGCAGAGAAAGAATAAAAACTCATGTCTGGGTTAAACATTTTAATACCATCGTACCAGTCAGAGTCTGCTTTGCCTTTGGTATCAAAATAAAATAAGAGCCTGTCCCATTGCAGCGAGTCATTATTACTTAA
The DNA here is from genome assembly GCA_018267795.1 of Bacteroidota bacterium. Lineage (GTDB taxonomy): Bacteria > Bacteroidota > Bacteroidia > Chitinophagales > Chitinophagaceae > SZAS-30. The sequence goes on from JAFDXS010000265.1 coordinate 3,599, forward strand.
AACCCTTAGCAATACCCTATTCTGCAAAAGACCACCAGTTGTTTTGAATAACGACGAAGATGCAGAAGCTGTGGACTTGTCTGATTCGTGGAAAGTAATGGAAGTATTACTGCTGAGACTTACAAAGAAGCCTGCATTAGCCGGCAATATGTAAGAGCTGCTCCATGGGTTGGTTTCGTAAGCACCATATGTGCCTGTAGAAGGATTCCATACATAAAAGCTGCCATTCACGCCACTGCCTAATGCGGCCAGATTCAGATCTATCTGGCAAGGGTAAGGATTGCCAATAAATACAAATGGTGTATTGCTGCCTTTAGTCATACTCACGGTATGATTACCCTGGTTCACCTGGCCACTCATATCTATAGTCACTGCGTTTGGTGTGTAAGTACCCCCTGTCAAACTTCCCGTTTGCCCCTTAGAGCCCCTTACTAATACTCTTATACCCTCATCCACATTCCAGGCATTACTGCCTGCACCATTAGTATTGGTAAACGCAGTCCACCCTATATCAGTTGTGGCAGTGGCACCGTCGCCAATACTTTGATCATACCAGAAAGCCGAAGGGTTATTCTTGAGCGTAGTAGAAAACCCATTGGATGCCCCACCGGTGCCCGTTATATCAATATTATCCTCCAATTGGTCAAGACTGATAGCTGAAGAGAAAGGATGTGCAAAAAAGCGCATAGCCCTTCGGCCTGCGGGTATATATTGCTGAACTGTTACATTGCCGCTCACATAACCACCAGAAGAAGAACCCTGGCCAATAGTAGCAGTGCTGCCTGAAGCAGAAAGCAAAGTAAGGTTATTGTTAGTGGTAAGTATGCCTGAAGTTGGTTTGTAATTAGAGCTGATGCTGGTTGTGCCCGATGT